>NZ_JBYSZI010000031.1:27229-83050 GCF_058787075.1 Cupriavidus sp. FW305-46 | reverse complement strand
CCCCTCACCCGATTCTCCGATCCCCTGCCCCTCCCCCAGGAGCCACAAGCATGACCGTCAGTCTGAACAAGGCCGTACCCGACTTCAGCGCGCCGATGACCGGCGACGCCACCTTCCGCCTTGCCGACAACCGCGGCAAGACGGTGGTGCTGTACTTCTACCCGAAGGACAACACGCCGGGTTGCACCACGGAGGCCATGAACTTCCGCGACCAGTATGAGGATTTCCAGAAGGCCGGCGTACAGGTGTTCGGCATCTCGCGCGACAGCATCCGCTCGCACGAGAACTTCAAGGCCAAGCTTGAGCTGCCCTTCGAGCTGATCTCCGACGCCGACGAAGCCGTGTGCACGCTATTCGATGTCATCAAGATGAAAAAACTCTATGGCAAGGAGCACCGGGGCATCGAGCGCAGCACCTTCATCATCGACGGCAAGGGCATCCTGCGCCACGAGCTGCGCGGCATCAAGGTGCCGAGCCATGTTGACGAGGTCCTGGAAATCGTGCGCGGGATCTGAGGTATCACGTCGGTATCGGCCTTGCCTCTGCACGGACGCCAAGCCGGACGTGCTGTGTCGCAACAAGCCGTTGGCAAACCCAATTGCCAAACCCAAAACCTTCGGATACATTGGCCCGTAATGAGTTCAGATTCCGGATGCCACGCTGTTTCGACTCCCCGGCCCAGGCGGTTCGCGCCACAGGCCGGTAGCGGATCTGCCGTGTCGGCAGTCCGCAAAAGAGCCGCCAATCCTGTTATGCAGGCATGGCGGCTTTTTTGTTTGCAGCCGCGTCTGTGCTCATGCCTGTCCGCGCCGGGAGCCTCGCGCATGCATGCCCCGGCCATCGGCCGCCACGACGTATCGCGGCGTCGCGGCACGGACACCCTCGCCCCCTTCTTGTCCCCCTGAAAGGAATGCCAAGCATGCCGCTGCCTACCATGCCCGCCAAGCCTGCCCAATTGCTGGATCCGAGCGAGTTTGCTCCGGTCTCCGCGGTGCCCAAGGCCAAAGCCGCCACACAGGGCAAGAAACCTGTGCCGGCGCTCGAGCGCGTGGCATTGCTGGAAACCGGCGACACCGAGGTGCCTGAGGTCCAGGCCCGCGCCGCCGGTGGCACCCGTGCCCGCAGCACCGAGACCCCGGCCGTATCGACGCCTGCCGTCAATGCCGCACCGGTCAGCCTGGTCAAGCCGTCCACCGGCCCCACGCGCCGCGCCCGCAAGTCCGAAGGCCCGAGCAAGCTGTTCGTGCTCGACACCAACGTGCTGATGCACGACCCGGCCTCGCTGTTCCGCTTCGAGGAACACGACATCTATCTGCCGATGATGACGCTCGAAGAACTGGACAACCACAAGAAGGGCATGAGCGAAGTCGCGCGCAACGCGCGCATGGTCAGCCGCACGCTCGATTCGCTGGTGGGCGGCACCGACGGCGTGCTCGACGAAGGCCTGCCGCTGGCCAAGCTGGGCAACCGCGATGCGCAGGGCAAGCTGTTCTTCCAGACGCGCCTGAACGACATCAAGTTGCCTGAAGGCCTGCCGCAGGGCAAGGCCGACAACCAGATCCTGGGCGTGGTCAGCGCGCTGCAGCAGCAGTACCCCGAGCGCCAGGTCGTGCTGGTGTCGAAAGACATCAACATGCGCATTAAGGCGCGCGCACTGGGCCTGCCGGCCGAAGACTACTTCAACGACCAGGTCCTGGAAGACAAGGACCTGCTCTATGCCGGCGTGCTGCAGCTGCCCGGCGACTTCTGGACCAGGCACGGCAAGGGCGTGGAAAGCTGGCAGGACCCGAAGTCAGGCGCCATGTTCTACCGGCTCACCGGGCCGCTGGTGCCGTCGTTCCTGGTCAACCAGTTCGTCTACCTGGAACCGGTCGACGGCAGCCTGCCGCTGTACGCGCAGGTCAAGGAGATCAACGGCAAGACCGCGCTGCTGCAGACGCTCAAGGACTACACGCACCACAAGAACAATGTGTGGAGCGTTACCGCCCGCAACCGCGAGCAGAACTTCGCGCTCAATCTGCTGATGAACCCGGACATCGACTTCGTCACGCTGCTCGGCCAGGCCGGCACCGGCAAGACCCTGCTGGCGCTGGCAGCCGGGCTGGAACAGGTGCTGGACCAGAAGCAGTACAACGAGATCATCGTCACGCGCGCGACGGTGCCGGTGGGCGAAGACATCGGCTTCCTGCCCGGCACCGAGGAAGAGAAGATGCAGCCCTGGATGGGCGCGTTCGACGACAACCTCGAGGTGCTGCAGAAGAGCGACGACAGCGCCGGCGACTGGGGACGCGCCGCCACGCAGGAGCTGATCCGGTCGCGCATCAAGGTCAAGAGCATGAACTTCATGCGCGGACGCACCTTCGTCAACAAGTTCGTCATCATCGACGAGGCACAGAACCTGACGCCCAAGCAGATGAAGACGCTGGTGACGCGCGCGGGCCCCGGCACCAAGATCATCTGCCTGGGCAATATCGCGCAGATCGACACGCCGTACCTGACCGAGGGTTCGTCGGGCCTGACCTACGTGGTCGACCGCTTCAAGGGCTGGAGCCACAGCGGCCATATCACGCTGGCGCGCGGCGAACGCTCGCGCCTGGCCGACCACGCCGGCGACGTGCTCTGACACCGGCAACCTGAGGGCGCGCCCAGCCGGTGGCGGGGCGCGCCCGCAGTGCCTGAGCGCCGTCGTCAACGGCAAGCACTTTGGGGCTATGATGGCCCCATGTTTGCCGTTGCCCCGCATCCCCACTGGAGGCGTCGATGAATACCCAGCATCTGCCCGGCAGGCATGCGCCTGCCGTTGCCCGCAGCCAGCACAGGCAGCGCCTTGCGCTGGCCATGCTGGCAGCCGCCGGCATCGCGCTGGCCGCCAGCTGGCGCCCGGCCCATGCCGCCGCCGAAGAAATGGTGATCCGCACCATGGGCCCGGTCAGCTACGTCTGCGGCGGTGTCGCCGAGGACGAGCGCCAGGCGCTGGCCGCGAAGGAAAAGGACTTCAACATGGGCATCCTGTTCACACAGGGTGCGAACGGTGAATTCCTGTCGGACGTGGCGGTCAGGCTGGTGCGCGACGAGCAGGAAGTCGCCAGCTTCCGCGCCGCCGGCCCGCGCTGCCTGATACGTGCGCCCGAAGGCAGCTACAATATCGAGGCCAGTTACAAGGGCCAGGCCAAGTCCATCAAGGTCAGCACCGGTACGCGCAACGCCCAGCTACGCTGGTAGCGGCAAGGCTTCCGGTGCGCCGGCAGGCCTGCGACCGGAAGCCCAGGATGCCATTGCGCCGTACCCGAATTCCTACCCATCCATTGCGTGCACAGGGCCTGCTTGTCCAGGTCCGGCTGCCGCTGCTCTGCGCCGCCGCCCTGCTGCTGGCGGCCTGCGCCAGTTCCCCGCCTTCGCGCCACGCCGGCCTGCCGCGCACGCCGGGCAAGCCCATGATCGACCCCAGCGCCGGACTGGAAGAGATTTCGATCCAGGCGATGTCCCTGGTCGGCACACCCTATCGCTACGGCGGCAATACGCCGGACTCCGGCTTCGACTGCAGCGGGCTGGTGCGCTACGTGGTGTCGCGCGCGGCCAATGTGAACCTGCCCCGCACCACCGAGGCGATGGGCACCCGCGGCAGCTCGCTGGACCGCAGCGAGGTGGCATCCGGCGACCTGGTGTTCTTCAACACCACCGGCCGCGCCAATTCGCACGTGGGCATCTACGTCGGACAGAACCGCTTTGTCCATGCACCGTCGTCCGGCGGCACGGTCCGTCTCGAAGACATGGGCAAGCCTTACTGGGCCGCGCGCTACAACGGCGCGCGCCGCGTGGTCGCGGCGGTCAACCAGCCGCCGGCGCCGGTGGCACCCCCGGCCGCGCCACCGCTGCCTGAGCCCGCGCCGGCTCCGCTTCCGGTCGACGACGATCCCATCGCTGCCTTCGCCAACCAGTGAAGCGCCCAAACAAAAAGCCAGGCATCAGCCTGGCTTTTTGTTGGTACGGCCGCCCCCTGCCTTACAGGATATGCCGCCCGATCCACCATGCGATCGCCGCCATGAAGGCCGACGCCGGGATCGTCAGCACCCAGGCCCAGACGATATTGCCGGCCACGCCCCAGCGCACCGCCGACATCTTCTGCGCCGAGCCGACGCCGACGATGGCGCCGGTGATGGTATGCGTGGTCGATACCGGCACGCCCAGCGCCGAGGCAAAGAACAGCGTAATCGCCCCGCCCGTCTCGGCGCAGAAGCCGCCGACCGGCTTGAGCTTGGTGATCTTCTGGCCCATGGTGCGCACGATCCGCCAGCCGCCGAACAGCGTGCCCATGCCGATGGCCACGTAGCAGCTGACGATCACCCAGGTCGGCGGCTGGCCGCCGGCGACCACATGGCCGCTGGCGATCAGCAGCATCCAGATGATGCCGATGGTCTTCTGCGCGTCATTGCCGCCGTGGCCCAGGCTGTACAGCGAGGCTGAAACCAGCTGCAGCCGGCGGAACCAGCGGTCCACCCGCGACGGCGGCGTGCGGAAGAAGGTCCAGCCCACCATCACCATCATCAGCGAACCGAGCAGGAAGCCCAGCAACGGCGAGACCAGGATGAACGCCACCGTCTTCAGCAGGCCGCTGCCCACCAGCGCGCCCGTGCCGGCCTTGGCCACCGCCGCGCCCACCAGCCCGCCGATCAGCGCATGCGACGACGACGACGGGATGCCGTAGTACCAGGTGATGACGTTCCAGGCGATCGCCCCGACCAGGGCCCCGAATATCACGTAGTGGTCGACGATATTGACGTCGATGGTGCCGGTCCCCACCGTGGCCGCCACCTTCAGGTGAAAGACAAAGATTGCGACGACGTTGCACATCGCCGCCATTGCCACCGCATGGTGCGGCTTGAGCACGCCGGTGGACACCACCGTGGCAATCGAGTTGGCCGCGTCGTGGAAGCCGTTCATGAAGTCGAACAGCAGCGCGAGCGCCACCAGCAAGGCGATCACCCACAGGCTCATTTGTATGGTCTGCATGCCGATTGCCGCCTCAGGCGTTTTCCAGGACGATGCCTTCGATGATGTTGGCGACGTCCTCGCACTTGTCGGTGATCGTCTCGAGCTGTTCGTAGATGGCCTTCAGCTTGATCAGGCGCTTGACGTCGGTCTCGTCGCGGAACAGCTTGGACATCGCCGAGCGCATCACGCGGTCGGCTTCAGATTCAAGCTGGTCGATCTGCTGGGCGGTCTTCAGGATGGTGCTGGCATTGCCCATGTCCTCGAGCAGGCCCACCGCGATCTTGACCTGGTCGCAGCACTGCACGCAGATGGCCGCCAGGCGCAGCGCCTCGTCGGTCAGGTTGGTCACGTCGTACAGCGAGATGGTCTCGGCCACGTCTTCCATCAGGTCCAGGATGTCGTCCATGGTCGTGATGAGCTTGTGGATCTCGTCGCGGTCCAGCGGCGTGATGAAGGTCTTGTGCAGCAGGTCGATGGTGTCGTGCGTGATCCGGTCGGCCTTCTTTTCGGTGGCCTGGACGCGGCGGGCATGGGCCTCGGCGTTGGGCAAGTCGTTGACCAGTGCCTGGAGCTCATGGGCGGCGGTCACCGCGCAGTCGGCATGCTGGTTGAAATATTCGAAGAACTTGCCCTCCGTGGGCATGAATCGGCCGAACATGGAATGTTCCTTGTGGCAGCGTGCAGACGCTGCGGATTGTGTTGCGGATTGAGCGGACGCGTTGCATGACAGCCGCGAGGGCGACTGTCATCAAAGCGCAATATTTTACAGGGTTACGGGGATATTGCCCGCGAATTTGGCACAAACGAGACGGCGCCGCACAGACTATTGCAGGCCGGCTTGACTTCGTCAGTTGTCGTTGTCGAAGAAAGCCGGGCCGCCGCTGAAGTTGTCAAACTTCGTGAACTGGCCGAGGAAGGTCAGGCGCACCGTGCCGATCGGGCCGTTACGCTGCTTGCCGATAATGATCTCGGCCGTGCCCTTGTCCTGGGAATCCGCGTTATAAACTTCGTCGCGGTAGATGAACAGGATCACGTCGGCATCCTGTTCGATAGCGCCGGATTCGCGCAGGTCGGACATCACCGGACGCTTGTTGGGACGCTGTTCCAGGCTTCGGTTCAGCTGCGACAGTGCAATCACCGGACAGTTGAGTTCCTTGGCCAGACCCTTGAGCGAACGGGAGATTTCGGAAATTTCCGTGGCGCGGTTCTCGCCGCCGCCCGAACCTGACATCAGCTGGAGGTAATCGATGATGATCAGGCCAAGCTGCCCGCACTGGCGCGCCAAGCGCCGCGAACGGGCACGGAGTTCCATCGGGTTCAGTGCCGGCGTCTCGTCGATGAACAACTGCGTGTCGTTCATGCGCTGGATCGCATGCGTCAGCCGCGGCCAGTCCTCATCCAGCAGGCGGCCGGTACGCAGCCGGTGCTGGTCGAGGCGGCCGACCGAGCCAAGCATACGCATGGCCAGCTGGGTGCCCGCCATTTCCATCGAGAACACGGCCACCGGCAAGCCCTGCTCCACCGCCACGTGCTCGCCGATGTTCAGCGAGAACGCCGTCTTGCCCATCGACGGACGGCCGGCAACGATGACCAGGTCGCCCGGCTGCATGCCGCTGGTCATCTTGTCCAGGTCGATGAAGCCGGTCGGGACGCCGGTGACGTCGGTGGTGGAGTCGCGGTGGTACAGCTCGTCGATGCGCTCGACCACCTGGGTCAGCAGCGGCTGGATTTCCTGGAAGCCCTTCTGGCCGCGCGAGCCTTCTTCGGCAATCGCAAAGACCTTGGATTCGGCCTCATCCAGCAGCTCGCGCACCTCGCGGCCCTTGGGCGCGAACGCGGCCGAGGCGATATCGTCGGCCGCCGTCACCAGCTTGCGCAGCACCGAGCGCTCGCGCACGATCTCCGCGTAGCGGCGGATATTGGCCGCGCTGGGCGTGTTCTGCGCCAGCGAATTCAGGTAGGCCAGCCCGCCCACCTCCTCGGCCTTGCCGGCGACCTGCAGCATTTCATAGACCGTGATCACGTCGGCCGGCTTGGTGGCCGAGATCAACCGGGCGATGCTCTGAAAGATCATCCGGTGGTCAAAACGGTAGAAATCCGCCTCGGAAATGAAGTCCGCAATGCGGTCCCAGGCGGCGTTGTCCAGCAGCAGGCCACCCAGCACCGATTGCTCGGCTTCGATGGAATGCGGCGGGACCTTGAGGTTCTCGAGTTGGGGGTCGGCGACAGGCGCGTTCATGGGGAGGGATTATAACGGCGGGAGGACGCACTTCGCCGGACATTTGGCGACCGGGCAGGCAAAGACAAGCGGGCAACAAAAAAAGGCAGGAGCCGGGGCTCCTGCCTTTTTTGCTTGCGGCGCTTCAGCCGGCGCAGCGCGCCGGCAAGGCGGCACGTCCTTAGACGCTCTCACCCACGACCGACACGGTCACGTCGACCACGACGTCCGTGTGCAGCGCAACGCTGACCGGGTGGTCGCCCACCATCTTCAGCGGACCATTCGGCATGCGAACCTGGGCCTTTTCCAGCTTGAAGCCTTGGCCAGCCAGGGCTTCAGCGATGTCGGCGTTGGTCACGGAACCGAACAGGCGGCCGTCCACACCCGACTTCTGGCTGATCTGGACGCTCAGACCGTTCAGCTTCTCGCCTTCGGCTTGCGCGGCGGCCAGCTTCTCGGCAGCGGCCTTTTCCAGCTCGGCGCGCTTGACTTCGAATTCGGCGATCGCGGTTTGCGTAGCACGGCGGGCCTTCTTGCCCGGGATCAGGAAGTTACGGGCGTAACCGTCCTTCACCTTGACGATGTCACCCAGGTTGCCCAGGTTGATGACTTTTTCCAGCAGAATAATTTGCATCGTATTCTCTCCTTAACGGACCTAGGGCCTGATCAGTTCTTGTGCAGGTCGGTGTACGGCATCAGCGCGAGGAAACGCGCACGCTTGATGGCCGTATCCAGCTGACGCTGATAGTGAGCCTTGGTACCGGTCAGGCGGGCCGGCGTGATCTTGCCGTTGTCGCCGATGAAGTCCTTCAGGGTGTCCAGATCCTTGTAGTCGATCTGTTCCACGCCAGCCACGGTGAAGCGGCAGAAGCGCTTGCGCTTGAACAGCGGGTTCTGTTGCTGGAAGCGCTTCTTGTTCTTGTTGTCACGTTTGACGAATGCCATGATTCAATCCTTTTCGAATGCTTTACATCCAGTGATGTGAAAGACGAGAGCCTTGCTGTTGCGGTGCTTGCGGGCCAGGAATCCTTCGCAGTCGAGCAGCGTGCCGAGCGGTAACCGCTCCAGACGCTGGCCAACCTGTCCGACCCCCATCGCTGCGATTGCAAACTCGACCTGCCGCGGCGTTTGCGCCTCGACGGCCTCGCCGCTGTACTGCAGGATGCAGTTCACGACGGGGACCCCGGCCGGGGTATAGCGCAGGGCATCGCGTTCCGCCAGGGTGGCGGCAAGCCGAAGCTGGTTCAACGCGGGACCTCTTGCTGGTTGCAATCCATGCTGCCGTGGCCGACGCTGTCAGCCATGGCGCGCACCGCAGTCCGCACTCAGGCGGCCTGGCCTTCGGTGGTCGTTTGCGCGGCCTTGCGGGCTTCTTCGCGCTGCACTTCCTTCATCATCGGCGAAGGTGCAGTCTCGGCCTTCTTGGTCTGCACGATCAGGTGGCGCAGGACGGCGTCGTTGAACTTGAACGCGTGTTCCAGTTCAGCCAGCGTTTCCTTGCCGCATTCGATGTTCAGGCAAACGTAGTGAGCCTTGGCCAGCTTCTGGATCATGTAAGCCATCTGGCGACGGCCCCAGTCTTCCACGCGGTGAACGTTGCCGTTCTGCGAGGTCACGAGCTGCTTGTAGCGCTCGATCATGGCCGGCACTTGTTCGCTCTGGTCCGGGTGGACGATGAAGACGATTTCGTAATGACGCATTGACGCTCCTTTTGGATTAGCCACCCGGGCGTCACGAGTCCGGTGTGGCAAGGTTGAATAGCCTTAAATTATAGCCCGCATGGCGGCAAGTGCGCAAGCCGCTGATTACACAGACAAATCAGGCGTTGGCAAACACGGCCTGCAGCCTTGCCGGATCCCGCGCCAGGCCTGAGTCGGCTGCCAGCGCCAGGGCCAGCAGCACGCGCGCCTTATAGGGATTGAGGTCCGTTGCGGAAACAAAAGCTCCATCCGTCGGGCTGAGCTGGGGCGGAATCGCCACATGGCCGGCCCCGGTGCGGGAACTGCGCACCACGGCCACGCCCGCGGCAGCGGCATCGGCCAGCGCCTCGGCCAGCACCTCATGCACCGAGCCATTGCCGGCGGCAGCCACCACCAGCCCGGCAACACCCGCGCGGACCAGCGCATCCACTGCCACCCTGCCCGGCTGCGCGTAGCTCGCCACGATCTCCACCATCGGCCACGCCGCCGGCATCGGCCCGATCACCCAGGCCACGCGTGGCGCGCGGGCGAAGCGCACGTAGTCGTCCTGCACGAAACCCAGCGGCCCGCAGGCCGAAACAAAGGCGTCCACCGCCGACGTGTGGGCCTTGGCCACATCCCGCGCAGCGTGGATCTGCTGGTTCAGCACCACCAGCACACCCTTGCCGCGCGCATCGGGATGAGCGGCCACGCGCACCGCATCCAGCAGGTTCAGCGGCCCATCGGCCGACAGCGACGTCGACGGCCGCATTGCCGCCGTCATCACCACGGGCACCGGACACGATTGCGTCAGGTGCAGCGCCATCGCAGTTTCTTCCAGCGTATCGGTGCCGTGGGTGATCACGATGCCAGCCACGTCGGGCTGCGCGGACCAGTGCTCAACCCGCGCCGCCAGCGTTTGCCAGAGCGTGAAGGTCATGTCCTTGCTGTCGACCTGGGCCACCTGCTCGGCCTCGATGCGAGCCGCCGACTGCAGCGCGGGCACCGCTGCCAGCAACGACGACACCGGCACGGTCGCCGCCTGGTAGCGTGCGCTGCTGGCAGAGTTTCCGGCCGCGCCAGCAATGGTGCCGCCGGTGGCCAGTACGACGATGCGAGGCAATTGGGTCATGGAGCGTGCAAAGAAAGTGGAAAGGCAGGAATGCCGATTGTAACGGGCGCGCCCCGCCTCGCCGCGGCTCTCGCCGGTGATCCGCATTCCGTCCATGAGACACGCCCCAAAAATTCTGCTTGCGCTCAGGCCGATACTGTATAAAATCACAGCATACTGTTTAAACATACAGTGCCCGGCCAGACGGATGCAGGATAAAGGATCGACCGATCCTCTTACCCGAAACCCCGCGGCCCCGCACGGAACGGCGATCCCATGGCGACCCTGACACCCCGGCAGCAGCAGATTTTCGATCTGATCCGCAACACGATCCGCCGCACCGGCTTTCCGCCCACGCGCGCCGAAATCGCCGCAGAGTTTGGCTTCTCCTCGCCCAATGCCGCGGAAGAACACCTGAGGGCGCTGGCACGCAAGGGCGTGATCGAACTGACCCCGGGCGCTTCACGCGGCATCCGCCTGAAGGTGGCACGCAGCGATTCGGAAATGCCCGACCAGTTTTCGTTGCCGATGGCCGGCGTGATGCAGCTGACGCTGCCGCTGGTGGGCCGCGTTGCCGCCGGCAGCCCGATACTCGCCGCCGAGCATATCGACCGCCAGTACCAGGTCGACGCCTCGGTCTTCGACGAACGCCCCGATTACCTGCTGCGAGTGCGCGGCCTGAGCATGCGCGATGCCGGCATCCTCGACGGCGACCTGCTGGCCGTGCGCCGCGCCAGCGAAGCCGCCAACGGCAAGATCGTGGTGGCGCGCCTGGGTGATGACGTGACCGTCAAGCGCCTGCAGCGTCGCGGTGGCCATATCGAACTGATCGCAGAAAACCCGGACTTCACCAACATCATCGTGGAGCCTGGCGAGGAGTTCTCGCTGGAAGGCATCGCCGTCGGGCTGATCCGATCCTCCGGCTTCTAACCGGGCACCGCAGGCCAACCGCCTGCGCGGGCCCACCCGCTTCCATTGCTTTGCAGACGCCGCCCGGCTTGCCGGGTGTTGACCCCGCTTTGCCTAAAAGAGGTGCCACCATGCCGCAAATCCACCAAGTCGCCGCCCGTCGCCCGGTCAAGCCTGTGCCGTTCCGCCAGAGCAAGGGCGTACGCGTCTACCAGGGTACGCAGCGCCGCACCATGGTCGGCAGCATGGCGGCGATCTGCCGCATGCTTGAACTCGAAACCGCCGAAAAGCTGGCCGCCTGAAATCTGCCGACTGTCTCCGAGCAGCTGCGGGCGCCGCCCTCAGCTACGCGGCGCACACGCCTTGGCTTCGGCTTCCAGCTCCGTCGGCGTCAGCTGCGGGAACCAAGTATCGCTCTTGCGCAGCTCCAGCGCCGTACCATCCTGCTTCGCCGTCAGCGAAATCAGATAGGCGTATTGGTATTCACCGCCAGACGTGGTCTGGCCGATGCGGATCTCGGTCTGGCTCTTCGCCGGATAGTTGACGACCGCGGCGTCATCGCCCAGATTGTTGCGCAGGCATTTCGCAACCTCACCCATCTTGGCGGGCGTGAACAAGCGCATCGGCGCACGCGCGCGAATGTCCTTTTCAGAAGTGCCGGTGGCACACCCTGCCACCATGGCTGCCATCGCTACGCCAACCGCTGCCGCTCGAACAGACATACCACCCCCGGGAAATGCAGAACGGCGCCCTCGCGAGGCGCCGTTCTGGGAAATGCTTTGGGGTGGCTGATGGGACTCGAACCCACGACAACAGGAATCTCAATCTTAGCCACCAAGCTAATAACGACGCGGGGTTCCGGGTAGTTCGTGGGAATACTGGAAGCCCGCATACGGCTCTAGGTCGGGGATTATATATCGAGTATTCCCACGGGCACACGGCTAATTTGTGTCGCATACCCCACCCGACAGAAATTACCTCTGGCTGCTTTCGCAGCGACCCTACGAGTAGCTATACTGTATATCCATACAGTACTCATATATGCCCCGCCATGTCGCCCGAACCTGCAAACTGCCCCATCTGCGGCACTGCCGCCGAGCGCACTCGCGCCCCATCTCATGGCTACCTCTACCGTTGCCCAAGCTGCGGCACCTTCCGCATCACCAGCAGCGCCCTGGTGCGCAAGAAAGACATTCCGAGTTCCGCCCGGGAAAATGTCCGGCTGTTGCGGGCTTACGGCCACCAGCCTCAGATCGAGGTTTCTCGGGACGGCGTGCGCATCGTCCCCGGTCGGAGCTGAGCATGGGCAACAGCAAAAAACGCGCGGCAGGCTGCCATCTTCCGACCGCAACCGCCGAGCCGTTCCCGGCTCCCGGCGCAAACGGCATTCTCAGTCGAGTTCAGGGGCACTACATTGCCGCTGGCCTGCAGACGTTGCCTCGCGCCACGCACGACGGGCCAAGCCATCATGCGGTCCTGGTCGAGGCCGGGCACCTCGGCACCGTGCGACTTTTCATCGAGAAGAAGCTGGCCCGCCACAACCGACACAGCCACTACTACTGGTCGGCCTATCGGGCTGAGCCGGCTGAACGGCAATAGCGCAGCCAGGCAACTACACCCCCGGGAAGCTGGCTGCCGGTAGCGGCACTATATGCAGCATGCCAAAGATGTAGTTGGGCGCGGCCGATCAGGCTTGCTCGTTCATCCGACCGGACTCAGGATGCCTGACGGCCAACCGCTTTCACGCTCGGCGCCCCCTGGCGCCAATCTCAGGGCGTGACTCGAAGCCCGCCTCAGTGCGGGCTCCTCTTGTCAGACGGCGCCTGATACCGGAGGGCGAGTGGCATGCAGAAACTGGATCCAGCGACTTCAGGAGATGGTCATGCCAGGAAGAAACATACATGTCGTACGAGTCGAAGGTCTTCAATGGATAGTTGAAATTGAGGATGGGTCCACCGACCGTCAATTCTTCCCCTCCCGGGAGGCGGCCATTGATGCAGGTACAGCAATGGCTCGGCAGGAGAAGGCCGATTTGATCATCCATGGCCGTGACGGACTGATTCGCAGGCGAAAGTGCTTTGGCGACGCCGCATGCGGGAGGCGTGCCGTTGCCGGCCGGCTACCGCTTGCACCGACGCTGAGCTGAGTGGCAAGACCTGCCCGCGGAAACGGAGTCTCGCAGTCACTGAAATCAATCTCGTCTCGCCCCCCTGCGCCATGGATCATTAGAGCGGCATCGCGGTCCATTGCCAAATGAACGAGACGGATAGATTGCACGTGCGCGACTTGGATCATCGGTTTCTACGGCCCACTGCGATCCATCAGTCACTGGCACTTGGACAGTAGTGCTCGCCAAATCGTCAAGGTGAAGCGGCCGTAGCCAGCATGTGATTTACGCCAAGTGCATGCGAAATCTCTCGTTGCAATGAGCCGGCAAAGTCGCGGTCTCGTGGGCTGTAGCTTATCTGACTGCGACAGGCGTGCGTGCCCCGCAGGAAATCCGCGACTCGTCCGCTATCACTTGTCGGACAGCGCCTGATACCGGCGCCTGCGGGTCGCGCGGAGACTGGCTCCATCAACTTCAAGGAGACAGCCATGCCAGGCCAGAACATCCATGTTGTACCTGCTGGTGACCGCTGGGCCGTTGAGGCGGAAGGCGGCCACGGACGGGAGACATTCGACACACAAGCGGAGGCCATCGCCGCCGGCACCAAGCGCGCCCAAGAAAAGAAGGTCGAACTGCTGATTCACGGCCTAGATGGCCAGATCCGGGAGAGGAACTCCTTCGGAAACGACCCGCGCGACATTAAGGGGTGACGCTGTGGCCAGCCGGCAGCCGCCGGCTGCCTATGCGGCCGAGCGCGGTGACCGGAAAGCAAAACAGCGCCTGTATAAGGCGCTGTTTTGCAAGGATACTTTGGGGTGGCTGATGGGACTCGAACCCACGACGACAGGAATCACAATCCTGGACTCTACCAACTGAGCTACAGCCACCGTAGAGGTCATCAGCGCGTTTCCGTTGCTGATCGACGAAAACCAAGATTATACAAACAGTTTCCCGGGATGGCTAGTATCCCGCACAATTTTTTTGAGAGAAAAACTCAGGCTCTGGACGGGCTCCACTTTGCCTCAAGCAGCACTGCCTGCTTGATGGCTTCGACGGCCTCCGCTTCGGTATCGAACTGCCCCAACAGGCGGCGCGACTTGCCATTCAGCACGGCTTCCTGCAACGCCTTGCCAGCGGCTTCCGAAGTGCCGGGATGCCAGCAGTAGCGTGCCGTCCATTTGCCGTCCTGCAGTTGCTCGGCAACCCAGATCACCCTGAAGTCTTCATAGACAACGCCGAACGGCGCTTCGTTTTCCACGTTTTCTTTTTCCACGCTGCTCCCCCTGCCGGCATCGGTCCGCATGCCATGCCTTGTCTCGCCTGGGGCAATGCGAGGGATCGTATCACGGCCGCCGACCAGGGCGCCCGCCCGGCTGGCACCTTCGCGCCTGCCGCTGATTCGCTCGCGGAAATATGCTGTGCACAGCCCCTACCTCTGCAGGGTTCATGCCGCAAATGCGCGAAGCGATACTTGTGCCTGAGGGACATTGACCCCCCTCGACCTTCCCGTCAGGCGGCCCGCCCCATCGGGCCGCCTGCCTCTTTTTGGCCACCCTGCCTTCTCATTGTCGTGGCGCCAGCACCTGGCGAAGGAACCTCACGAGCATCTGAGAGCCCAATCGACGTCATCGACAAAATCGACACGTCTACGAACGGCAGGAAACGGGAATGCAAATCAAGTGTAGATGGCCTACGCGGATTCTTGCGCTGACGGCATTGGCGGCCTTGCTCGGCGGATGCGCTGGCGGCGGGGTCGACGGCAGGGAATCGAGCATCACGACCTACGGCACGCTGGACGTAGGCATCAGTCATACGCGCTAGCCTGCTGGCGTGACCGATGGAACTCTTCACGAGGGCAACCGTCTAATCCCCTCGTCAGCGCATGCAAAGCGAGCGCGCAAAAAAAGAGTCCGCAGCGCGGACTCTTAAATTTAGCGATCTCAAATGCCCTGAAGGCGGTTGCACTGTAACTGCCATCCCGGGAATGCACCATTCGGGTAAACGAAGAGCAACAAGCCTGGCGTAGCAACAAGAGAACGCCGACGAAAAAAAAGCCCGCCGAAGCGGGCTAATAATCAGTTGAAGAAAGCCCTGTATTCGAGGGCAGGCACAGTGTATGAAAGTGCCCTGCCTCAGCGAATTAGGGGAATCCCTTTCCTGGCGCCGGTTTCCGGGCGATCAGGCATTGCAAGTGCGGCGCGCGGTACCCCCGTGCAGCCATGCACATTTTCACGATTCGGAGTTAGAGCGCGCCCTCGGCAGAGCGCGCGCAGCCCACGCTCGCTTACGCGGCCAGAGGCTCTTGTGCCTGCGGCTGCAAGTGCGCGCGCGCCTCTTCGAACAGTGCATCCACATCGGCTCGCGTGCGTGTCGCATTCATGCGCTTGGCATCCGACAGCACGCGGCGCCAGCCACGCCCGCCCGCGATGCCACGATGCAGGCCAAGCATGTGGCGCGTGACCGCGCCCATATAGCCACCCCGCTCCACCAGGTCGCCGATATAGCGCTGCATCGCCAGCTCGACATCGAGCCGCGACGGCGCCGGCGCACTCGCATCGCCATAGAAGCGCGCATCCATTTCGGCCAATACGTAGGGCTGATGGTATGCCTCGCGACCGATCATCACGCCATCGACGTGCTCGAGGTGGGCCGCCATCTCGTCATAGCTGACGATGCCACCGTTGATCAGGATCTCCAGCTCAGGAAACTCCTGCTTCAGCTGGTACGCCACCTCATAGCGCAGCGGCGGAATCTCACGGTTTTCTTTCGGGCTCAGGCCCTTCAGGATCGCATTGCGCGCGTGGACGATAAACGTGCCGCAACCCGCCTCGGCCACCCGGCCGACGAAATCACGAACAAAATCGTAGTGCTCAATCTTGTCGATGCCGATGCGATGCTTGACGGTGACCGGGATATCCACCGCATCGCGCATCGCCTTGACGCAGTCGGCCACCAGTTGCGGCTCGGCCATCAGGCACGCGCCGAAGGCCCCGCGCTGCACGCGCTCGGACGGGCAGCCGCAGTTCAGGTTGACTTCCGCATAGCCCCATTGCTGGCCCAGCTTGGCCGCCATCGCAAGATCTGCCGGCTCGCTGCCGCCCAACTGCAGCGCGACCGGGTGTTCGGCCGCATCGAAATCCAGATGGCGCGGTACGTCGCCATGCAGCAGCGCGCCGGTGGTCACCATCTCGGTGTACAGCCAGGTGTGGCGGCTGAGCTGGCGGTGGAACATGCGGCAATGGCGGTCGGTCCAGTCCATCATCGGGGCCACGGACACCCGGCGCGGGCTTGCAGCAGCGATCTTCCCTTGATAATCAGTCATTTCACCACGATCCGCCTGGACCGATATTCCTACTATAGAAAAACTCAAAAACTGCCTCATCAGCCTGCCGGGAAACGGCAAGTTCGCTGATGAGCGGAAGCGCTTGAGTTTACCATCGAGGGCAGATCGGGATCGATCGAAGCAACGCAGGTGCACTCGCGATGCTGAAACGCCCCCTTGGCATCATTCCGCGTGTACGGCTTAACTGGGGCTAGGTCAGCACGGCCATCCAATGTCACAAGAAATGGAAGACGTGCAGCACAGATAACATGCACATTCGGACTGCGCTGATTGATTCCCGAAGCCCTCTGCGTGCAAATGGGAACGTGCGCGCCCGCCCCTGACAGGGGCCCCACACCACCGCGCGGCAGGATGATTTTCAACGCTGGGAAGTTACAAGCATCTTCAACAGAGCTGCCTGCATTCTCAGGCTCATCAACATCAAGGCCGGGCGATGGCCGGCTGTACGACAGCCTGGGGAACCCGGCGCATTGGGTTGCAGCCACGCCCGGGGACAAACGTGTTTGGCCGAGGCAATTTCACGATCCATGGCGGAAGCTACCCTGGCTCTGCAGATTGCATCGACCTCACCAGTTCAATGAATTCCTTTGCCAAGGAGTTTTTGTACTATGCCAAAGACATGGAACTGGAAGTTCGCTATTAAGGCTGTCGGTTCCAGCATCCTCGGTCTCGTCGCCATGCTGATGCTGGTAGTGATATGGGGAGCCTGGACAGGCCCTGAGAACTATCCGTTCGGCGGCCAAGGACCATCTGCGGCGATGTTGGCATATCAATCACAGGCGAACTACCTGCTGTCGTGCTTCGCACTCCTGCTTGGTTGCTCACTTGCAATTTGGGCGTTGCTGGCAATGAACCGCAGCATTTGGCTGCGCTCGCTGGCCGGGATGCCGGTGCTTCTCCTCTGGGCATGGATGGCACTCGACGGTTCTCGACTAGACCTCTGACCGTTCGCTGACAGGAGCCGGGGCGGATGCGCACGCCTTCGTAACCTGACACGTCCCCCCAACCGCGGTTACAGGCTACCGCGCCGAGGTTCACAGCGCCCCGCCCCGGCAGTATCAGCGCGGCGCAGTCCGCTCGATCCAGTCTGCAAACGTCGTCAGAAATTTGCCGAGAAAGCCCTTGGTCGATTCATTGGCGATCCCGCCCTGCTCATCAAGCAGCTTGTCGACCCCGCTGATATACGCCTCAGGCTGCTGCAGCATCGGGACATTGAGGAACACCATCGACTGGCGCAGGTGCTGGTTGGCACCGAAGCCACCGATGGCGCCGGGCGAAGCGCTGATGACGGCGCCAGGCTTGCCGTCCCAGACGCTGCTGCCATAGGGCCGCGAGCCCACGTCGATGGCGTTCTTCAGCGGCGCGGGCACGGAGCGGTTGTATTCCGGGGTCACGAACAACACGGCGTCGGCGCGGCGGACGCGGTCGCGGAACGTGGTCCAGGCCTGGGTAGGTTTGTCGTCCAGGTCCTGGTTGTACAGCTGCAGCTCGCCGATCTCGACAATCTCCAGCTTGAGTTGCTGCGGCGCCAGCGCGATCAGCGCCTTGGCCAGTTTGCGGTTGTATGACTCCTTGCGCAGGCTTCCCACCAGTACAACGACATCACGAGGATTACTCATTGCGGCTCCTTTGACTGTGTGGACGGAATGACGCGGACGGCGCACGCGGCCAGGGTTGGCCTGGCCGCGTGCGCCGGTCCAGCCGTCACTCTACCCGAGTCGGCGCCGCCACGTCCTGCGCAGCGGATGTCAGGCAGTCTTGCCGAGCGACGCCAGCGGATGTTCCTCGGCGCGCCACGGGCTGTCGAAGAACGACAGCACCTTCTCGCGGCTGACATCATCAAGCCGCGCATGCTGCCAGCGCGGCTTGTGGTCCTTGTCGACAGCCAGTGCGCGGATGCCCTCGACACCGTCGCCGTTGCGGAACACGTAATGCATCATGTCCAGTTCCATGCGCAGTTCGTCTTCGAGCGACATGCTGCGCGCACGGCGGATCTGCTCCAGCGTCACGCACAGCATCAGCGGCGAGCGGCTGCGCAGCATGGCGGCGGTCTGCGCGGCCCAGTCGCCCGGTGCGTCGCTGACGGCGGCGAGGATGTCCGGCATGGTGTTGCCAGCGAACAGGCTGTCGATCTGTGCCGACAGCCCGGCCAGCGTGCTGTGCGCCGGCGCGCAGTCATCGCGGTGCGCAGCGGTAAAGCCTTCGATGTGCGCCAGCACGGCGTCGCCGCTGGCAAACTGCTGCGTGCGCAGCGAATCGACCAGCTCGGCCAGCCGGTTGCCCGGCAGATAGGCATCGGCCAGCCCGGCGTAGAGCGCGTCGGCGGCATGGATCACGGTGCCGGTCAGCCCCAGGTACTCGCCGATGCGGCCCGGCGTGCGCGCCAGGAACCAGCCGCCGCCCACATCCGGGAACAGGCCGATATTGGTTTCCGGCATCGCCATCTTGGTGCGATCGGTGACCAGGCGCAGCCGCGCCCCTTGCGAGATGCCCATGCCGCCGCCCATCACCACGCCGTCCATCAGTGCGATATAGGGCTTGGCATAGCGGTGGATCAGGAAGT
The DNA here is from genome assembly GCF_058787075.1 of Cupriavidus sp. FW305-46. NCBI lineage: Bacteria > Pseudomonadati > Pseudomonadota > Betaproteobacteria > Burkholderiales > Burkholderiaceae > Cupriavidus > Cupriavidus sp. FW305-46. Next base: position 64,128 of record NZ_JBYSZI010000031.1, on the reverse strand, counting down.
TCAGCGCGTATTCCTCGACAAAGAACTGGTCGAGCAGCGGGTTGCCTTCGTGCGCAGCCTTGTGGAAATAGCGGATATCGCCCCCGGCGCAGAAGGCCTTGCCGCCGGCACCGGCGACCACCACGGCCGCCACCTCGGGTGCGGCGGCCCAGGTCTGCAGCGCCTGGGTGATGGCGCGGATCATGTCGAGCGACAGGGCGTTGAGCGCCTGCGGGCGGTTCAGCGTCAGGTATCCGATGCCACCGCGGACCTCGGTCGTGACGAATTCAGTCATGTCGTACTCCTCCAATGCAACTCGCGATTTTACGCCAGTCGCATCGGCGAGCGCACCCCTGTGGGCAGCTTGCTGCGCATGTGCAGTCACTGCGCATGCGCCCGGCACCGTCAGGCCAGCCGGAACGTCGCCACCAGCGAGGTCAGGCGCTGCGCCTGGTCTTCGAGCGATGCCGCCGCGGCGGCCGCCTGCTCCACCAGCGCCGCATTCTGCTGCGTCATGCTGTCCATCTGCGACACCGCCACGTTGACCTGCTCGATGCCGTTGGACTGCTCGTCCGAGGCCGCGCTGATATCGCCGATGATGGCGCTGACACGCTGCACCGCGTCGACGATGTCCTGCATCGCCCGGCCGGCGTCATCGACCAGCTCCGAGCCCTCACGCACATTGGCCACCGAGGCGCCGATCAGCGCGCGGATCTCCTTCGATGCGCCAGCGCAGCGCTGCGCCAGGTCGCGCACATCGCCGGCCACCACGGCAAACCCCCGGCCGTGCTCGCCGGCACGCGCGGCTTCCACGGCCGCGTTCAGCGCCAGGATATTGGTCTGGAACGCAACCTTCTCGATCACGTCGATGATGTCGACGATCTTGCCCGAGCTGGCATCGATCGATTGCATGACGTTGACCACGCGCAGCACGGCCTCGCTGCCGCGCTCGGCCAGGGTCGCGGCATCCGTTGCGAGCCCGCGGGCCTCGCGCGCGCTGTCGGCATTCTGGCGCACGGTACTGGTCAGTTCCTCCATGCTGGAGGCGGTCTCTTCCAGCGAGGCCGCCTGCTGCTCGGTACGCTGCGACAGGTCGGCGTTGCCGCTGGCGATCTGCTTGCTGGCCGAGGCAATCGAGTCCGCGCCGCCACGCACGTCGCCCACCATGGCCACCAGGCTGGCCTGCATCCGGCCCAGCATGCCGAGCATGCGCGCGGTCTCGTTGCGCGCCGACTCATCGGCCAGCACCTCGCCGCCGGAAGCGGCGACGCTCAGGTCGCCACCCGCGATCTTCTCGAAACGCCCGATCGCAGTATCCAGCGGCTGCACGATCGAACGGCGCAGGCGCCATGCCACCACGGTGCTGAATGCCAGGCCCACTGCCAGCACGCATGCCGACAGCGCGAACAGGTTGCGATAGCGTTGCTGCGATGCCTCGTAGACCTGCTTGGCGCTGGCCACCTGCAGCTTGTTCAGTTCGGCATTGACGGCGGTGAAGGCGATGTCGAGCTGCGGGATGGTTTCGAGCACGGCCTTCATCACGCCATCGCGGTCGCCGGCATGCAGCGCAGTGATCATCGGCGCGACACCCTGCTTGAAGAGCGCATCGCGCTTGGCGGTGACATCCTCCACCGCCCTGGCTTCGTCAGCCGAGCGCGGCAAGGCGAGATATGCCTGCCAGGCCTTCTCTGAATCGCGCGCAAAGCCTTCCGCGGTCGCGGCGCGCGCCTTGGCATCGGCGGGGTCCGTGGCGAAGGTCGCCTGGTCCAGCAGTACGCGCACCAGCAGCTGGTTCGAACGCGCTTCGGCCAGGTTGAACGCGGCCGACAGCTGCTGCCCATAGATCTGGTGCGTCGCCTCGTTGCTGCGCGACATGCCGAGCCAACCCACTGCGCCGACAATCAACAACAACAAGTTTGTGACGATGGTGAGGAACCACAATCTGGCTCCGATGGTAGTGTTCTTGAACATGAAGGCTCCGGGGGAAGAGGAATCGGGGAAATCGGGAGCGCGAGCCGCGCCGCCGCCCTGTTCAACTACGGCACGCTGGCTGCGTCCTTTACCGGTATTCACCACCTTCACACGCGTGACAGAATTGCGTGGCAGTACAGCAATCCACCATGTGGCGGATGCGCCGCGAAACCCCGCGCGGCGCCGTTTGGAGGAACCCCTCGTGGCAATTCCGCGCGGAATATGCAAACTGGCGGCATGAACACTGAATCGCTCGATCCCGGACTGGTGCTGCTGGCCTTTGCGCCAGTGTTCCTGCTGACCATCGGCGCCGAGGCCTGGTACTGGGCCCGCCGCGACCCGACCGTCTACAGTCCGCGCGACACCGTATCCAACGCAGCGCTGGCGCTGATGCACCAGGCCTCGGATGCGTTCTTCCTCTGGCTGATGATCCGCACGGTCTATACCTGGTGCTACCAGCACGGCCTGCGCGCCATGCCCGAGACCCTGTGGTCATTCGCGCTGCTATTGCTGCTGCAGGACTTTCTCTATTACTGGTTCCACCGCGCCAGCCACCGCGTGCGCTGGCTGTGGGCTTCGCACGTGACGCACCATTCGTCGGAAGGCATGAATTTCTCGACGGCGTTCCGGCAGAGCCTGACGTATCCGCTCTCAGGCATGTGGCTGTTCTGGATTCCGCTGGCATGGATCGGCTTCACGCCAGACTGGGTGATCCTGGCGGTCGGCGTGAACCTGGCCTTCCAGTTCTTCGTGCATACGCGGCTGGGGCAACGCTGGCCGCTGATCGAGTCGCTACTGAATACGCCATCGGTCCATCGCGTCCACCATGCGAAGAACCCGCAGTACATCGACCGCAACTACGCCGGTGTGCTGACGACCTGGGATCGCCTGTTCGGCACCTTCGTCCCCGAGCATGAGGCCCCCGTGTACGGCATCACCCGCCAGGTGCGCACCCATAACCCGCTGACGCTGACCTTCCACGAATGGCGCGACATGTTCGCCGATACCTGGCGCGACCGCGACCTGCGCTACCTGTGGAAGCCGCCCGAGTGGCGCAGCCCGCGCGCACCGGCGCTGGAGGTCGTGCCTGGCACGCAACAGCCATCGCCTCCACAAGTTTCCGAAGGAACCAGACTGTTGAATTCTGCGCAGAAAATACGAAATTGACCGGCCGCCGGCACCGGCATTTACTTCCATCCGGTGCCCGTGCCGATGCAGCGCGTTGCTGCGCATCGTAGCGATCCTCGACAGGGGCAGGCAAAGCACCCGATGTGGAGATCGCGGCAATGGCGTGCGCATGGTCGAGATTCACCGCCGTAACGATGGGCGCGCTCGCGGTGGCTGCCGCCCAGTTGCTGCCCTGCCTACGCGCAGAAGGCCATCTCGGGTGACGGCATCACCCAGATCGACCTGCGGCAGCCGGCATCGTTCAGCACCTATACCGTCACCGGCGGCACGGCGCCCGGCACCACCGGCCTGCGCATTGTCAATGCCGGCGGCGCGGGCGCGCTGACCACGGCCAACGGCATAGTGGTGGTCGATACTGTCAACGCCGGCACCACCGCGCCCGCCGCGTTCGCGCTGGACGGCCGCGCCGTGGCCGGCGCTTACGAATACCGCCTGTTCCGCGGCGGCACGGACGGCAGCAATCCGCAGGCCTGGTACCTGCGTTCGGCAAAGCCGCCGCAACCGGCGTCACCGGGTCCCGGCCCCACGCCCTCGCCGCCCGAACCGCCTGCGCCACCTGCGCCGCCGCAGCCCCATACCGCCCTGAAGTCGCCGCCTACCTCGCCAACCAGCGGCTGGTCGGGCAGATGTTCGTGCATAGCCTGCATGACCGCCTCGGCGAGCCGCAATACGCCGAAGGCATGGCTGCCCGCAGCGTCCCTGACAGCGCCCGTGGCAGCATCCGTTCGGGCTGGCTGCGCGCGCTCGGCAATTGGGAAGGCAGCCGCAGCCGCGACGGCAATTTCAAGGTCGGCACTGAAGCATTCCTGCTGCAGGGCGGCGTCGAACTGGCGCGCTGGCGCGTGGCCACGGGCTCCGATCGCTTGCATGTGGGCGCAATGGGCAGCTACGACAACGCCGGCAGTGATGCCCACGCCGACGGCAATCCGGCGCGCGCCAAGGGCAGCGTGCAGGGTTGGAGCATCGGCGCCTACGGCACCTGGTACCAGAACGACGAGCACAAGCTCGGCGTCAATGCCGATATCGGCAAGCGCTGGAGCGGCTGGGCCAATGTGGCCGGCGCGTGGGGGGCGCAGAGTTTCTATCAGTACGCGCTGCGTGCCGGGGTGAAGTACGCATGGTAAGCAGGTGCCCCGTTGTCCCCCCGCCAACAAAAAACCGCGCTCACGGGCGCGGTTTCTTGTTGGCACAGCCAGCGCTTATGCGCCTTCGCGGGAAGCGCGCTTGCGCTCGTGCTCCTTCAGGTGGCGCTTGCGCAGGCGGATGCTCTTGGGCGTGAGTTCGACCAGCTCATCGTCGGCGATGAATTCCACCGCGTATTCGAGCGACATCTGGATCGGCGGCACCAGGCGCACGGCTTCGTCGGTACCCGAAGCACGCACGTTGGTCAGCTGCTTGCCCTTGATCGGGTTGACCACCAGGTCGTTGTCGCGGCTGTGGATGCCGATGATCATGCCTTCGTACAGCGCATCGCCCGGCTTGACGAACATGCGGCCGCGGTCCTGCAGCTTCCACAGCGCGTAGGCCACGGCGTCGCCATCGTCCTGCGAGATCAGCACGCCGTTGTGGCGCTCGCCCAGGCCGCCCTCGCGCACCGGTGCGTAGTCGTCGAAGATATGGCTGATCAGGCCGGTGCCGCGCGTCAGGGTCATGAACTCGCCCTGGAAACCGATCAGGCCACGGGCCGGGATGCGGTATTCCAGGCGGGTACGGCCCTTGCCGTCTGAAGCCATGTCGAGCAGTTCGCCCTTGCGGCGGCCCAGCTCTTCCATCACGCCGCCCTGGTGGCTGTCTTCGACGTCCACGGTCAGCAGTTCGTACGGCTCGCACTTGACGCCGTCGATTTCCTTGAACACCACGCGCGGACGCGACACGGCCAGCTCGTAGCCTTCGCGGCGCATGTTTTCCAGCAGGATGGTCAGGTGCAGTTCGCCGCGGCCAGACACTTCAAAGATGGTGTCGTCGCCGGTATCGGCCACGCGCAGCGCAACGTTGGACTTCAGTTCGCGGTCCAGGCGCTCGCGCAGCTGGCGGCTGGTCACGAACTTGCCTTCACGGCCGGCCAGTGGCGAGGTGTTGACGCAGAAGTTCATGGTCAGCGTCGGCTCGTCCACCTTCAGCATCGGCAGCGCGTCCTGGGCGTCCGGCGCGCACACGGTGCAGCCGATCCCCAGTTCTTCGATGCCGTTGATCAGCACGATGTCGCCGGCTTCGGCCTCGGACACGATCTCGCGCTCCAGGCCCTGGAACTTCAGCACCTGGTTGATGCGGCCCTTGATCGGGTTGCCTTCCGGGCCGAACTTGACCACCACGTCCTGCAGCGGACGGGCGCGGCCACGCGAAATGCGGCCCACGCCGATCTTGCCGACGTAGCTGGAGTAGTCCAGCGAGATGATCTGCAGCTGCAGCGGGCCGTCCCGATCGTCGTCACGCACCGGCACCTTGTCCAGCACGGTCTCGAACAGCGGCTTCATGTCGCCGTCGCGCACGTCTTCGGTCAGGCCGGCAAAGCCGTTCAGGCCCGAGGCGTAGATCACCGGGAAGTCCAGCTGCTCGTCGGTGGCGCCCAGCTTGTCGAACAGGTCGAAGGTCTGGTTGATGACCCAGTCCGGGCGCGCGCCCGGGCGGTCGATCTTGTTGACCACCACGATCGGCTTCAGGCCCAGCGCCAGCGCCTTGCGCGTGACGAAGCGGGTCTGGGGCATCGGGCCCTCGACTGCGTCGACCAGCAGCAGCACGCCGTCGACCATCGACAGCACGCGCTCAACTTCACCGCCGAAGTCGGCGTGGCCCGGGGTGTCGACGATATTGATATGGGTGCCGTTGTATTCGACAGCACAGTTCTTCGCGAGAATCGTGATCCCGCGTTCCTTTTCCAGGTCGTTCGAGTCCATCACCCGCTCGGCGACTTGCTGGTTGTCGCGGAAGGTGCCTGCCTGGCGCAGGAGCTGGTCGACCAGGGTGGTCTTGCCATGATCGACGTGGGCGATGATGGCGATATTTCGGATGGCGCGGGTCATTGCTGCGTCTCGCTTTGGAGAATCTGAGGTAACCCAATATTCTAGCATGTTGCAGCGCAAGACGCGTTGATCCGAACCGCCACTTACCGAATGAATATCATTGCGAAAAGTGGAATAACCAATTTCCGTTCTTGCTTATCATTAAACGTGAACATATATTTGCCTCAGCAAAGATTGCAAAGGCAAAGATGTCACGGCTCCCTTCCTCCGATCAACCAGCCGAATCCACGGCCGGCCAGTTCGATCCCACCCAGTACCAGATGTGCGACAGCGTCGGCTACCTGATGCAGCGCGCCAAGAACATGCTGGCGCACGGGGTCGAGCAGGAAGTCAGCAGCCTGGACATCACGCAGGCACAAGCCAGCTGCCTGATGATGCTGGCCACCGGCCGCGCCTCGACCGTCACCGACCTGGGCCGCGAACTGAATACCGACATGGGCTCGGTCACGCGCCTGCTCAGCCGCATGGAAAAACGCGGGCTGATCGAACGCCGGCGCCGCGACGCCGACCGCCGGGTGGTCGACCTGTCGGTCACGCCACAGGGCCAGGAACTGGTGGAACGGCTGCCCGCCATCTTCTGCAAGGTACTTGCCCACCACTTCCGCGGTTTTTCCGAGGATGAGATCCAACTGCTGCGCAGCATGCTGCGACGGATCATCGAAAACAACAGCGGGTAGCGGGCGTACCTGCCGGCTTCCGGCAAGCCAGAACGTCCGGTCAACCGGACCCCGCAACAGCCCGTAGAAGAAACAGCATGGCTCCGGCAACGGAGCGTCATCATGAAACCAGCTCTCTCTCCCCAAGTCTCCCAGCCAGCCCGTACAAGCGCGCTCGTGCGCCGCGCCGGCACACTGGCGCTGACCGCCGTGGCCGCGGCGGTGCTGGCCGGCTGCGCGGCCCTTGGCAATTCGCACAGCACGCAGACCGTGGCCGACCCGGCCACGATGGCCACGTCGCAGACCTTGCCCGACGAGCATGGCCAGTGGCCCTCGCAGGACTGGGTCGCGCAGTTCAAGGACCCCCAGCTGAGCGCCCTGGTCGATGAGGCGATCAAGGACAACCCGAGCCTGCAGGCCGCGTTCGCCCGCGTGGAAGCCTCGCGCGCCATGGCCGATGTCACCCGCAGCGCGCTCTATCCGCACCTGGAGTTCGAAGGCAGCCTGATCCGCCAGCGCTTCTCCGAGAAAGACCTGTTCGAAGGCACCCCGCTGGCGGGATCGTGGCAAAACCAGTCGCGCCTGCAGGTGGGCCTGTCCTATGACTTCGATTTCTGGGGCAAGAACCGCGATGCGCTTGAAGCCGCGCTCTCCGACGACCGCGCCGCCGAAGCGGAAAGCCAGGCCTCGCGCCTGATCCTGGCCACCTCGATCGCCCGCAACTACGCCCGCCTGGCGGCGCTGTATGCCCAGCACGACGTGGCCGAGCGCGCCATCGCCCAGCGCAGCGACCTGACCGAGCTGTCGCGCCAGCGCCTGGCCGCCGGCCTCGACACCCAGGTCGAGACCACGCAGGCGCGCGGCACGGTGGCTGCTTCGCGCACCGACCTGCAGCGCGTGGACGAGGAAATCGCCCTGGCGCGCAACCAGCTTGCAGCGCTGCTGGGCAAGGGCCCGGACCGTGGCCTGCAGATCCAGCGCCCGGTGCTGCTGGCGCAGGCCACGCCGACGCTGCCCGACAACCTGACCATCGGCCTGCTGGGCCGCCGGCCGGACCTGGTGGCGGCACGCTGGCGCGTGGAGGCGGCGTCCAAGGACATCAATGTCGCCAAGAAAGAGTTCCTGCCTGACGTCAGCCTGACCGCCTTTGCCGGCCTGGCCGCGCTGGATCCGTCCAACCTGCTGATGGGCGTCAGCCGCACCTTCGGCATCGGCCCGACCATCCGCCTGCCGATCTTCGAAGGCGGCAAGCTGCGCGCCAACCTGAAGGGCAAGTACGCCGGCTACGACATCGCCGTGGCCAACTACAACCAGGCCCTGGTCGATGCGCTGCGCGAGACCGCCGACACCATGACCAGCATCCGCAGCGTCGACAAGCAGATCCAGACCCAGCGCGAAGCGCTGGACCTGGCCGAGCACGCCTATGCGCTGGCCACCACCCGCTACAAGGCCGGCCTGGGCACGCAGCTGACCGTGCTGAACGCCGAAAGCAATGTGTTGCAGCAGCGCCGCCTGGCGACCGACCTGCAGGCGCGCCGGCTGGACCTGCAGATGGGCCTGATGAAGGCGCTCGGCGGCGGCTACGAGGAGCCTGCGGAAGGCCACGAGAGCGCGGGCCACGGACCGGCGCAGCAACAGCACAACACCCAGGCGGGCGCCCGCGGCTGATCCGCGCACCCAGTGATCGAAGACAAGATTATTCAGAAGACATCATGAGCAACAACCAGCAAGCGGCCGGCACCAACACCCCCCAGCACCCTGCCCAGCAAGCGCCAGCTACCACCAACAACAACGGCAAGCGCAAGCGCATGCTGCTGTCGCTGACCGCGGCAATTGTGGTCGCTGGCATCGGCTATGGCGTTTACTGGGGCATGTACGCCCGCCACTTTGAAAACACCGACGACGCCTATGTCGCCGGCAACGTGGTCCAGGTCACGCCGCTGGTGGGCGGCACCGTGGTGTCGATCTCCGCCGACGACACGCAACTGGTCACCGCCGGCCAGCCGCTGATCCAGCTTGACCGCGCCGATTCGCAGGTGGCGCTGGAACAGGCCGAGGCCCAGCTGGCACAGGCCGTGCGCGAAGTGCGCACGCTGTATGTCAACAACGGCTCGCTCGCCGCCAACGTGGCGCTGCGCGAAGCCGACGTGGCCAAGGCCCGCGACGACCTGCGCCGCCGCCAGGCCATCGCCGGCTCGGGCGCGGTCTCGAATGAAGAGATCTCGCACGCGCAGTCCGCGCTCAAGGGTGCGGAGTCGGCGCTGCTGGCCGCGCGCGAGCAGCTGGCGTCGAACAAGGTGCTGACCGACCAGACCACGGTGGAGAAGCACCCCAACGTGCAGCGCGCCGCCGCCAGCCTGCGCTCGGCCTACCTGTCGTTCGCGCGCTCGGCCATGCCGGCGCCGGTCACCGGCTACGTTGCCAAGCGCTCGGTGCAGGTCGGCCAGCGCGTGGCCGCCGGCGCGCCCCTGATGGCCGTGGTGCCGCTGGATCAGGTCTGGGTCGACGCCAATTTCAAGGAAGTGCAGATCACGCATATGCGCATCGGCCAGCCGGTGACGCTGGAAGCCGACGTGTACGGCTCCAAGGTGGAATACCAGGGCAAGGTCGCCGGCTTCTCGGCCGGCACCGGCTCGGCCTTCTCGCTGCTGCCGGCGCAGAACGCCACCGGCAACTGGATCAAGGTGGTACAGCGCCTGCCGGTGCGCATCGCGCTTGACCCGCAGCAGCTCAAGGACCACCCGCTGCGCGTGGGCCTGTCGATGACCGTCAAGGTCGACGTGCGCCGCGAGGAAGGCGCCGCCATGGCCGCCGCCGCGCCGGCCAAGCCGATGCAGACCGATGTCTACGACAAGGTTGCGCAGGACGCCGACCAGCTGATCGCGCGCATCATCGCCGCCAACAACGGCGGCCGCAGCACCGGCCTGCCCTCGGCCAGCGCCGCCAACGCCAAGCCCGCCAACACCTGACCATGGCCATCTCCCCCTCCGCCGCGCAGTCCGGCGGCAGCCAGGCGCCGGCGCGGCCCGTCCGGCCGCTGGCGCCGCCGCAGCCGCAGCCGCTGACCGGCGGCAAGCTGGTGGTCGGCACCATCGCGCTGTCGCTGGCCACGTTCATGAACGTGCTGGACTCGTCGATCGCCAACGTATCGATCCCGGCGATTTCAGGCGACCTGGGCGTGGCGCCCAACCAGGGCACATGGGTCATCACCTCGTTTGCGGTGGCCAATGCGATCTCGGTGCCGCTGACCGGCTGGCTGACCACGCGCTTCGGCGCGGTGCGGCTGTTCATCACCTCGATCCTGCTGTTCGTGCTGGCATCGTGGCTGTGCGGCGTCGCGCCCAACCTCGAGACGCTGCTGGCCGCGCGGGTCCTGCAGGGCGCGGTGGCCGGGCCGATGATCCCGCTGTCGCAGTCGCTGCTGCTGTCGAGCTATCCGCCGCAGAAGAGCACCATGGCGCTGGCACTGTGGGGCATGACCACGCTGGTGGCGCCGATCATGGGCCCGCTGCTGGGCGGCTGGATCTCGGACAACATGACCTGGCCGTGGATCTTCTACATCAACGTGCCGGTGGGCATCGTCACGGCCTATGTCACCTGGGCCATCTACAAGGACCGCGAAACCCCGACCAAGGTGCTGCCAATCGACCGCATCGGCCTGGCGCTGCTGGTGATCTGGGTGGGCTCGATGCAGCTGATGCTCGACAAGGGCAAGGAACTGGACTGGTTCCACTCGACCGAGATCGTGGTGCTGACGCTGGTGGCGATTGTCGGCTTCCTGTTCTTCCTGATCTGGGAGAGCCATGAGAAGCACCCGATCGTCGATATCAGCCTGTTCAAGGGCCGCAACTTCAGCGCCGGCGTGGTGGCCATCTCCGTGGCATATGGGCTGTTCTTCGGCAACCTGGTGATCCTGCCGCTGTGGCTGCAGACGATTGTCGGCTATACGGCCACGGACGCGGGCATCGTGATGGCGCCGGTGGGGATCTTTGCGATCCTGCTGTCGCCGCTGATTGGCAAGAACCTGCCGAAAATGGATGCCCGCTGGGTGGCCACGGCCGCGTTCATCACCTTCGGCATCGTCAGCCTGATGCGCGCCGGCTTCACGACGCAGGTGGACACCCGCACGCTGATGATCCCGACCCTGATCCAGGGCGCGGCCATGGCAATGTTCTTCATCCCGTTGACCTCGATCATCCTGTCGGGCCAGCCGCCGGAAAGGATTCCGGCGGCGTCAGGACTGTCCAACTTCGTCCGGATCACGTTCGGGGCCATCGGCGCGTCGATCTCGACCACGCTCTGGGAAAACCGGACAGCGCTGCACCACGCGCAGCTGGTGGAACAGGTGAACCCGTACAACCCGGCCTACCACGACCAGCTCAACCACCTGATGCAGATGGGCATGAGCCAGGCCCAGGCGATCGGCGTGATCGAGCGCAATATCACCCAGCAGGCGGCCATGCTCGGCGCCAACGATATCTTCTGGATCTCGGGGATGCTGTTCTTCGTGCTGATCGGCTTTGTCTGGCTGACGCGGCCGGCCAAGGGCGGCGGCGGGTCGGCGGATGCGATGGCGGCGCACTGACCCCCACCTCGCCGGTTTTCAAGACTTGGCCCCTGACCGGGGCCATTTTTTTTGCTTCGCCGCCGGATTGCCGCGCCAGGAATGCCCCCCTTGTGTTCCTGTCCTTGTGCCTCTATTATTTGCAAACCGATTTACGGAACCTTGGTTCCACAAAACGGAACTTGAGCGGGTAAGAGAGATGTGGAGCGTGGAGCGGCGGAGTGAGCATTCTTGAAGGCGTGGAAAGCGTGCTGGACATGTTCGGACATCACCGGCACGAGATCACTTTTAACGATGTCCTGGACGAACTTGGCCTTGCCAAGAGTTCGGCCTCGCGCCTGCTCGCCCAGATGGTGCGCTACCGCCTGCTGGAACTGCAGCCGTCCACGCGGCGCTACCGCCCTGGCGCGCTGCTGATCCGCGCAGCGCAGGCTGCTGCGCAGGCGCATCCGTTCGACGAGCAATGCCGCGAGATCCTGGCCACGTTGTCCGATGCCACCGGCTTCACCGCCTACCTGTCGATGCTGGACGGCACCGACACCGTCGTGCTGCAACGCCTGAACGGCAGCAATCCGGTGCAGGTGCTGTCGCCGCCCGGCGCACGCCGGCCGGCATTCACCACGGCGATGGGCCGGGTACTGCTGTCGCGCCTGCCCGAGCCTGACTTCAACTCGCGCTATGGCGCCACCGGCACCCGCAAGCTGCCGGATGCACCCGCAGGCTGTCCCGCCACGGTTGCCGAGCTGCGCGAACGCGTGGCGACGGCCCGCGCCGAGCGCAGCGCCATCGCCGTGAATGAAGGCATGCCCGGCATCGGCGCCGTGGCCGCGACGCTGGCAGACCCGCTCTCAGGCGACGTGCGCGGACTGTGCCTGTCTTTCACCGCGATGCAGGTCAGCCAGGCCCAGGCCCAGGCGCTGCGCGCGACGCTGGTGCAGGCCGTGGCACCCGTGGGACAGCGCATCGGCGACCCACTGTGGCTCGACGCCGCCCCACTTATCTAGACTTCGCCGCAACGACTTATGGAACTCCTGTTACTCAGCAACTCCAGCAGCGACGCCGGCTACCTGGTACACGCCCAGGCGGCAATCCGGGACCTGGCCACCGGCCGCAAGACTGCCTGCTTCATCCCGTTCGCCGGCGTCACGCGCGACTGGGACACCTACGAGACGCTGGTCCGCGACGCTTTCGCGCCGGTCGGCATCGCGGTGCAATCGCTGCACCGGCTGGCCGAGCCGGCGGCAGCCGTGCGCGCCATCGAAGCGGCTGAACTGATCGTCGTTGGCGGCGGCAACACGTTCCGCTTGCTGCAATGCCTGCGCGAGCGTGGCCTGCTGGCGGCGATCTCGGCGCGGGTGCGATCCGGTGCCGCGCGCTATATCGGCTGGAGCGCCGGCGCCAACCTGGCCTGCCCGACCATCCGCACCACCAACGACATGCCGGTGGCCGACCCGGGCGGCCTGGACGCGCTGGCGCTGGTCCCCTTCCAGATCAACCCGCACTACTTCAACCTGGTCGTGCCCGGCTTCCGCGGCGAAACGCGCGACCAGCGCCTGGCCGAATTCACCGTGCTGCAGCCCGACATGCCGGTGCTGGGCCTGCCCGAGGGCAACTGGGTGCGGGTCTCGGACGATCGCCTCGAAATGGGCGGCGCCCATGCCGCGCGCTGGTTCTGGGGCGCGGACATTGCCGACGTGCAGCCCGGCGCGCTGTCGCTGCCGCGCTGAATTTGCCGGCCTGAGTGCCCAGCGTACAGAACCCACCCCAGCCCCAGGAAGTCAAGCAAGATGTCTATCAAGCAGGTTATTGAATCGATCGAGCTGCTGTCGGCAGCGAATGTCGACGGCGCAGCCGTCGCCTCACTGCTGCGCTCGCGCGGCCTGGACGATGTCACCGTCACGCGCGTGGAAGAGAACGGCCTCTACACCGATTTCCTCGCCTGCACGGTACCCGGACAGAACCCGGACGCGCCCGCACTTGGCGTGGTGGGCCGGCTGGGCGGCGTCGGCGCACGCCCGGCCGTGACGGGACTGGTGTCCGATGCCGACGGCGCCATCGTGGCCGTCGCCAGCGCGCTGAAGCTGGCCGACATGGCCGCCACCGGCGACGTGCTGGCCGGGCCGGTGCGCATCCACACCCATATCTGCCCGCATGCCGCCACGCGGCCGCATCATCCGGTGCCGATGATGAAATCGCCCTTTGCGATGCGCACGATGATGTCGCATGAGGTGCACCCGCGCATGGCGGCGATCCTGTCGGTCGACACCACGCGCGGCAACCGCTTCGTCAACCGCCGCGGCGTGGCGCTGACGCCGGTGGCCAAGGAAGGCTGGCTGCTGCGCCTGCCGGAGCGGATGCTGGACCTGATGGGATGGGTCAGCGGCGAACTGCCGATGGTGTTGCCATTGACCACCCAGGACATCACGCCGTATGAGAACGGCCTGTGGCATGTCAACTCGATCATGCAACCGGCCATCGTGACCCCTGCCCCGGTGGTGGGCGTGGCGCTGACCGCGCAGACCACTGTGCCAGGCTGCGCAACCGGCGTCACCAACGCCTTCGACATCGACGTGGCGACGCGCTTCTGCATCGAGGTGGCGAAGCAGTTCGGCCAGGGCCAGTGCGACTTCTATGACACGGCCGAGTGGGCCGAGCTGCAGCGCCGCTATGGCTCGCTGGCCCATCTGCAGACCGTAGGAACCGAGGCATGAACACGCCTGCCGCACGCCAGCCACGCGTGGCCTTCGTCACCATCGGGCAGGCGCCCAGGACAGATGTGGTGCCGCAGATGATTGCCGACCTGGGCCTGCCGGCCACGGTGGAAGAATTCGGCATCCTGGACGCGCTGGGCCCGCAAGACATTGCCGCGCTGGCGCCCGCGCCCGGCGAGTACCGCTTTGCCAGCCGGCTGCGTGACGGCACGCAGGCGGTGATGGGCAAGCCGGTGGCCGAGGCCATGCTGGCCCGGCTGATGACCTCGCTGGACGACGGCCGCTTCGACGCCCTGGTGCCACTGTGCACCGGCACCGCCCTGCCGCCGATGCGGACCCTGGTCATCGAACCGCAGCAGATAGTGGACCACCTGACCGTGGCGCTGGCGCAGGGCTCCAAGCGGCTCGGCATCGTGTTGCCGCTGGAAGCCCAGGTAAGCAGCTTCCACCTGATCCAGCCGGCGCCCTGCGAACTGCGCGTCACCCATGCCTCGCCTTATACCGACGCCAGCACCGATCGCTTCGCGCAGGCGGGCGAGACGCTGCGCGGCTGCGACCTGGTGGTGATGCACTGCATGGGCTACACCGAAGCCATGCGGGCCGAGGTGGCGCGCCATGCCGGCGCGCCGGTGCTGCTCTCCAACCGCATGGTGGCAAGGCTGCTGGGACAGGTACTGGCTGGTGCCGCGGCCTGAATCCAGGCACGAAGCGAATCCATTTTCGGGTAAGGGCAAGCCCGCTGACAGATTGCCCATGACACTGCTGGAGTGGAAGTAACAATGAAACAGGTGGCGAAGTGGATGGGGCCGCTGGCACGCGGCATGATGTGGGTGAGCCTGGGCGCGGCGGTGATCCCGGGCGCGCAGGCGCAGGAGTGGAAGCCGGCCAAGCCGGTGCGCCTGCTGGTGGGCTTTGCGCCCGGCGGCTCGGCCGATCTGCTGGCGCGCCTGGTGCAGGCGCCGCTGTCGGAAAGCCTGGGGGTTCCGGTGGTGGTGGAGAACGTGCCGGGTGCGGGTGGCAATATCGCCGCCGACAAGCTGGCCAAGGCCCCGGCCGACGGCTACACCATCGGCATGGGCGCCGCCGGCGCGATGGCGGTGACCCACGTGCTCAACCCCAAGGGCACGCCATACAAGGCGGATGATTTCACGCCCATCGCCATGCTGGCCACCCAGCCGAATGTTGTGATCGTCAATCCGGCCCTGCCGGTCAAGACCATGGCCGACTTCGTCGCCTACGTTAAAAAGACGCCGCAGGTCACCTACGGCACCGCCGGCGTCGGCACGTCGAATCACCTGATTGCCGAAACCATGCTGCACCGTCTTGGCATCGACATGGTCCATGCGCCGTACAAGGGTGCCACCCCGGTGATCACCGACCTGATGGGCGGGCATATCGCCATGACGGTCGACAACATCACCACCGCGGCGACGCTGGCCAAGACCGGCAAGGTCAAGGCGCTGGCAGTCACCGGCAGCAAGCGCTCGCCCCTGTTGCCGGAGGTGCCGACGCTTGCCGAGAGCGGCCTGAAGGACTTCAACATGCCGACCTGGCAAGGCATCTTCGGGCCGAAGGACCTGCCGAAGGCAATCGTGGTCCGCTACAACCAGGCGCTGGTCAAGGCCTTGGCGAACCCGGAAGTCAGGAAGAAGATGGCTGAATTCGGCTCCGAGCCCGTGGGCGATACACCGGAGCATTTCGCCGGGTTCCTCGCCCAGGATCGCAAGATGTGGGCCGATGTCATCAAGACGGCCAAGATCACGCTCGAGTAATTGCTGACGGGGCGGCCACTTACGCCCCTCGCGCAATTTACAGCTTGACCAGCCGCTCCGGCCGCAACGCGCCTTCGCGCATGCGTGCCACGCCCAGCAGCCGGGCTGGTTCGCCGGCATAGACGCGCGCCAGCGCATCCTCGGCCAGCCCGGTGGCGGCCGGCAGGTCGCGCTGGGCGATGCGCTGGCCCTGCAGGAAGCGCGCTGCGGCGGCGTCATCCAGATGCACCGGTGCACACTTCTGCAGCAAGGCGTCCACAGGTGCGAGCATGGCCGGGCGCTGCGCATCGTCGTGCTGTTCGATCTGCTCCAGCGTCACCGCGCCGTCCAACGTCAGGTCGCCCACGGCGATCCGGCGCAGTCCGGTCAGGTGCGCGCCGCAGCCCAGCGCTTCGCCGATGTCCTCGGCCAGCGTGCGGATATAGGTGCCCTTGCTGCACGTCACCCGCATCGTGAACGACAGGGCATCGGGCAAGGCACAATCCAGCAGCGCAATCGAACGGATGGTGACGCGGCGCGCCGCGCGCTCCACGGTCTGGCCGGCGCGCGCGTATTCATACAGCGGGCGGCCGTCCTTCTTCAGCGCCGAATGCATCGGCGGCACCTGTTCGATCTCGCCGAGGAAGCTTGCCAGCGCCTGCTCCACCGCGGCGCGGTCGCAGGTGACCTCGCGCACGTCGAGCAGCTCGCCTTCGGCGTCGCCCGTGCTCGAGCGCGCGCCCAGCCGCACCACGGCGTCATAGGTCTTGTCCGCTTCCAGCAGGTCTTGCGAAAACTTGGTGGCTTCGCCGAAGCACAGCGGCAGCAGCCCCGTGGCAAGCGGATCCAGCGTGCCGGTATGGCCGGCCTTGGCCGCGCGCAAGAGGCGCTTGGCGCGCACCAGCGCGTCGTTGGACGACAGGCCCAGCGGCTTGTCGAGCAGCAACACACCATGGACCTCGCGGCGCGGCAGGCGCGGCGGGCGGTTGGCGTTGGAATCGGTCATCTGGAGAAAGCGGGAGGCGGGACGGCGATGCGGCGCGGATGGCGGCAACGTGAACGTAGTGGCCGCGAAACCCATGCCAGGGCGGCATGGGCGCCGGCTTCAGTCGTCTTTCGAACGCGTGGCGTTCGCTTCGTTGATCAGCTTGGACATCTCGATCGCATGTTCGACCGAGGTATCGTGGAAGAAGCGCAGCGTCGGCACGGTATGGATGTGCAGGCGCTTGTACAGCAGCGAGTGCAGGTAGCCGGCCTTTTCGTTCAGGATGGCTTCCGCCTCGGCGGCCTCGGCGCCCAGCACGGTGAAGTACACCTTGGCGTGCGCATAGTCGGGCGTCAGCGCGACCGACTGCAGCGTGACCAGGCCGAGGCGCGGGTCGCGCAGTTCGCGCTGGATCATCTCGGCCAGGTCCTTCTGGATCTGGTCGGAGATGCGGAGATTGCGGGAGGAGATGCTGCCTTTCTTGGCCATTCAATACAGTCTGGTCGAGATGACAACGGCAGGCCGAAGCCTGCCGTTGCTTGCGACGCCTTACAGCGTACGCGCCACCTCTGTGATTTCGTACACCTCGAGCTGGTCGCCTTCCTGAACATCATTGAAGTTCTTGATCGACAGACCGCACTCGAAGCCTTGCTTGACTTCCTTGACGTCGTCCTTGAAGCGCTTGAGCGAATCCAGCTCGCCGTCGTGGATGACCACGTTGTTGCGCAGCACGCGCACCAGCGAGTTGCGCTTGACCAGGCCGTCGGTGACCATACAGCCGGCCACCGCACCGATCTTCGGCACGCGGAACACCTGGCGCACCTCGACCTGGCCGATGGTGGTCTCGCGCTTCTCCGGCGCCAGCATGCCCGACATCGCCGCCTTGATCTCGTCTACCGCATCGTAAATGATGTTGTAGTAGCGGATATCGATGCCGTTGTGCTCGGCCAGCTTGCGCGCACCAGCGTCGGCACGCACGTTGAAGCCGATGATGACCGCCTTCGAAGCCGTCGCCAGGTTGACGTCGGATTCGGAGATGCCACCCACGCCGCCATGCACGATCTGCACGCGCACTTCGGCGGTCGACAGCTTCTGCAGCGACTGCACCAGCGCTTCCTGCGAACCCTGCACGTCGGCCTTGACGATCAACGGCAGCGTCTGCACTTCGCCTTCGGCCATCTGCTCGAGCATGTTCTCCAGCTTGGCGGCCTGTTGCTTGGCCAGCTTCACGTCGCGGAACTTGCCCTGGCGGAACAGCGCGATTTCACGTGCCTTGCGCTCGTCCGGCAGCACCAGCACTTCTTCACCGGCGGCAGGCACTTCCGACAGACCCTGGATTTCCACCGGGATCGACGGGCCTGCTTCCTTGGTCGGCTTGCCGTTCTCGTCCAGCATGGCACGCACGCGGCCGTAGGCGCTGCCAGCCAGGACCACATCGCCACGCTTGAGCGTGCCGCTGCTGACCAGGATGGTTGCGATCGGGCCCTTGCCCTTGTCCAGCTGGGCTTCCACCACCAGGCCCTTGGCCGGGGCATCCACCGGAGCGGTCAGTTCCAGCACTTCGGCTTGCAGGAGCACTTGCTCGAGCAGCTCTTCCACACCGGTACCCATCTTGGCGGAAACCGGCACGAACGGCGAATCGCCGCCGTATTCTTCCGGCACCACCTGCTCCGCCACCAGTTCCTGCTTGACGCGGTCCGGGTTGGCATCGGGCTTGTCGATCTTGTTGATCGCCACCACGATCGGCACACCGGCAGCCTTGGCATGCGCAATGGCTTCCTTGGTCTGCGGCATCACGCCGTCGTCGGCGGCCACCACCAGGATCACGATGTCGGTCGCCTTGGCACCGCGGGCACGCATGGCCGTGAAGGCCTCGTGACCCGGGGTATCCAGGAACGTGATCACGCCGCGGTCGGTTTCCACATGGTAGGCACCGATGTGCTGCGTAATCCCGCCAGCTTCGCCCGCAGCCACCTTGGTGCGGCGGATGTAGTCCAGCAGCGAGGTCTTGCCGTGGTCGACGTGACCCATCACGGTCACCACCGGCGGACGCGGCAGCAGTTCGGCATCGGTGTGTTCCTCACCGCCCACCACCAGCAGCGCTTCCGGATCGTCCAGCTTGGCGGCATACGCCTTGTGGCCCATTTCTTCCACCACGATCATGGCGGTTTCCTGGTCCAGCACCTGGTTGATGGTCACCATCTGGCCGAGCTTCATCATCTGCTTGATGACCTCGGATGCCTTGACGGCCATCTTGTGCGCCAGGTCGGCCACCGAGACGGTTTCCGGCACGTGCACTTCACGCACCACCGGCTCGGTCGGCGCCTGGAAGCTGCTGCGGCTGTCGTCATGCTGTTGCTGCCTGCCGCCGCGGCCACGCGGGCCACCGCGCCAGCCGCCCACGCCACCCGAGGTATCGCCGCGGGTCTTCAGGCCGCTGCCCTTCTTGCGGCTGCTGTCGTCCTGCCAGCCCGCCTTCACGACCTTGCCCTTCTTGTCGGCAGTTGCCGTGGTCGTGGTCGTGGTGGCCGGCTTCTTGTCGTCCTTCTTCGCTTCCGTGGTCGCACCGGCCGGCTTCACCGGCTTGTGCAGCGTACCGGTCTGCTCGGCCTTCTTCTCTTCGGCCTTGCGCTCGGACGGCGCCTTCAGCACGCGGGGCGGCGCGTTCAGCATCTGCTGGATCGCACGGGCCTCGGCTTCGGCAGCCTCGCGGCGCTTGCGCGCAGCGACTTCCTGCTCGGCGCGGGCCTTGTCGGCGGCAGCCTTGGCCTCGTCGGCAGCCTTCTGCGCCTCGGCGCGTTCGGCGGTGACGCGTGCCTTCTCGTCCTCTGCCTTCTTGCGCGAGGAATCCTCGTTGGCCTCGGTCACGGCGCGCGACGCGGCAGCCTCTTCCTCCGCCTTGCGGGCGGCGAGTTCGGCCTGGCGGCGCTGTTCAGCCTCCAGCGCTTCCTGGCGGGCGCGGCGCTCGGCTTCCTCGCGCTCGGCTGCCTCGCGGGCGGCCTTGGCTTCAGCTTCCTGGCGCGCCAGCAGTTCGGCCTGCTGGCGTTCTTCCTCGTCGCGGCGAGCTTCCTCGACAGCATCGACGACAGGCGCCTGGGCTTCGACCGCGTCGGCCTGGGCATCGGGCGCAGCTTCGTCGCGCTTGATCAGCACGCGCTTCTTGCGCACTTCCACCTGGACCGTGCGGGTCTTGCCAGTGCCATCCGACTGGCGGATCTCGGAGGTTTCGCGCTTGGTCAGTGTGATCTTCTTGCGGGAGCTGTCGTCGGCCTGGCCGTGCGAACGCTTCAGATAGTCCAGCAGCCTGGTCTTATCCGATTCCGTGATGATGTCTTCTGGCGTCGCTTTGCCCACCCCAGCCGCCTGCAATTGTTCCAGCAGGGCAGCTGCGCTGCGACTCAGTTCTGCGGCCAGTTGGGCAACTGTTGTGCTTGCCATTCAAACCCTTTCAATGCTTGGTTTCTACGTCGGGACAAATCGTTGCGGAAAGCGCGCCCGGGCCAGGTGTAGGCTGGCCCGGCCGTGTCCCTCAGTTGAACCAATGTTCCCGTGCTTTCATGATCAGCGACTTGGCTTCTTCCTCGCTGACACCGGTCATCTCGACCAGCTCGTCCACGGCCAGTTCGGCCAGGTCGTCACGCGTATGGATATCGCCTTCGGCCAGCTTGCCGATCAGTTCCGGGTTGAGGCCGTCGAGCGAGCGCAGGTCCTGCGACACCTCTTCCACCTTTTCTTCCCGGGCCAGTTCCATCGTCAGGAGCGCATCACGCGCGCGATTGCGCAGCTCGTTGACGGTGTCTTCGTCAAAGGCCTCGATCTCCATCATTTCACTGATGGGGACATAAGCCACTTCTTCCAGCGTGGAGAAGCCTTCCTCGATCAGGATGTCGGCAACTTCCTCATCCACGTCCAGCTTGGACATGAACAGCTTGCGCACGACATCGCTCTCTTCGGCCTGCTTCTGCGCCGACTCTTCCTGCGTCATGATGTTGATCTGCCAGCCGGTCAGCTCGGTCGCCAGGCGCACGTTCTGACCACTGCGGCCGATCGAGACGGCGAGGTTTTCCTCGTCGACCACCACGTCCATGCTGTGCTTTTCTTCATCCACCACGATCGACTGCACCTGTGCCGGTGCCAGCGCGCCGATCACGAACTGCGCCGGGTCTTCCGACCACAGCACGATGTCCACGGCCTCGCCGCCGATCTCGTTGCGCACCGCGGTGACGCGGGTACCGCGCACGCCGACGCAGGTGCCGATCGGGTCGATGCGCTTGTCATGCGCGACCACGGCGATCTTGGCGCGCACGCCCGGATCACGGGCAGCCGCCTTGATCTCCAGCAGGCCTTGTTCCATTTCCGGCACTTCGTTCTCGAAGAGCTTGATCAGGAACTCGGGCGCGGTACGCGACAGTTCAATCTGCGGGCCGCGCGCGGCGCGGTCCACATTCAGGATATACGCACGCACGCGGTCACCGGTGCGCAGGTTTTCCTTGGGGATGATCTGGTCGCGGGCCAGCAGCGCTTCCACGCGGCCGGATTCGACGATCAGGCCCTTCTTGTCGGCGCGCTTGACCGTGCCGGTCATGATCTTCTCGCCGCGATCCAGGTAGTCGTTCAGGATCTGCTCGCGCTCGGCGTCGCGGATGCGCTGCAGGATCACCTGCTTGGCAGCCTGCGCACCGATGCGGCCGAACTCGACCGACTCGATCTGCTGCTCGATAAAGTCACCCAGCTCGATGCTGGGGTTTTCATCGCGGGCTTCGAACAGCAGGATCTGCTTGTCCGGCTCTTGCAGGCCCAGCTCGTCGGGAACGACCAGCCAGCGGCGGAAGGTTTCATGCTCGCCCGACTCGCGATCGATCGCGACACGGATATCCACGTCTTCCTCGAAACGCTTCTTGGTGGCCGAGGCGAGCGCCGCCTCCAGGGCACCGAATACCACATCCTTGTCGACGTTCTTCTCACGCGCAAGCGCATCGACGAGCAACAGAACTTCGCGGCTCATTGCTTGTTCCCTTTTCTTTGATTTCCTTTGAAGTCGATCACCGGCACCAGGCGTGCCTTGTCGACATCGGATACGGCAAATTCCAGCAGCGCCGGGCCATCTTTGCCTTCGAACTCCAGGCCAATCATCTCCTCGCCCGCCGCGCCGGTGGGCTCGCGCAGGATGCCTGTGAAGTTCTTCTGTCCGTTGACGGGCAGGCGCAGCGTCACGCGCACCTCCTCGCCGGCAAAGCGGACATAGTCGGCCAGCTTCTTCAGCGGCCGGTCCAGCCCGGGCGACGAGACCTCGAGGCGTTCATAGTCGACGTTCTCGACCGTGAACACGTGGGTGAGCTGGCGGCTCACCTTTTCACAATCCTCGATGGCAATGCCGGTTTCAGGCTGATCGATATAGACACGCAGCAATCCGGCCGGGGCACGCTCGAGCTCGACCAGCTCATATCCCATGCCGCTTAGGGTGGTTTCGATCAAATCTGCCAGATGCACTGTTATCCCGAGTAATGGCCATCAACACCGTGGCAGGCAAACCCGCCGGTGCCGTCCGGGACGACCCTGCTGCAGCCCTGCCTGTCCGCCATCCCCCGCTCCAGCGGAGAGAACCGAAAAACGGGCGAACCAAAAAAAAATGGGCGCAATGCCCATCATTCGCCCATCCTCGACGAGGATGGCTTTTTGAATAGACTTGAATTATACGCGGATTATGTCGAAAAGGCAAAAGCCAGACATTTCCGCGCACCGATCCGGCGCCGGCAGGCGTTCAGCCCGCCATGCGCCGCAATCAGCGCTTATCGGTTGCCGCCGCGGTTGCCACCACGGTTGCCGCCGCCACTGCCACTACCGCCGCGCGGGGAACGGTTGCCGCCCGGTTTCGACGCCTTCGGCATCACATTGCCGTTGGCTTCGCCGCCGCCGCGACGCGGCTTGCCCTGACCCTGGCCGCCCAGGCCACCCTGACCACCCTGACCGCGCATGCCACCCATGCCGCCCATGCCGGCGCCACCACGCCCCTGGCGTGCGCCAGTGCCGCGCCCGCCGCCCAGATTGGCCGCGTGCGAGGTCAGCAAGGTGGGCCCGTGGGTGATATAGCCCATCGAGGTCTTCATCGGGTCCGGCTGGCTGCTGCGGCCGCCGCTACCGCCCCGGGCGCCGCCCTGGTCGAAGCGCGGCAGGCCGTCCATGCCCGTGGGCATCGGCATGCCGGCAATCGCGGCTTCGGTGCGCTGCTTGCGCCCGCCTACCTTGGTGGCGCCCTTGGGAGCCTGCTCGCCCTTGCCGGGCACCTTCAGGCCGACACCGGCCATCAGCGCCTTGACGTCATTCGGCTCGACTTCCTGCCAGCGGCCGCGCTTGAGGCCACGCGGCAGCAGGAACTGGCCGTAGCGGGTGCGGATCAGGCGCGACACGGTCAGCCCGACCGCCTCGAACATGCGGCGCACTTCACGGTTGCGGCCTTCGGTCAGGGCCACGTGATACCACTGGTTGACGCCTTCGCCGCCGCCGTCGGCAATACGCAGGAAGTTGGCCTCGCCGTCATCGAGCTTGATGCCATGCAGCAGGCGCTGGCGGTCGGCCTCGGCCAGCTCGCCCAGCGTGCGCACCGCGTACTCGCGCTCCACGCCATAGCGCGGATGCATGAAACGGTTGGCAATGTCACCCGAGGTGGTGAAGATCAGCAGGCCTTCGGTATTGAAGTCCAGGCGGCCCACTGCGACCCACTTGCCGGCCTTGATGCGCGGCAGGCTGTCGAACACGGTCGGACGGCCTTCCGGATCGGACTGGCTGACGATCTCGCCGGCGGGCTTGTGGTACAGCAGCACGCGCGGCGGCTTGGTCGACACCTTGCGGTGGATCAGCTTGCCGTTCACGCGGACCTGGTCCGCCGGCAGGATGCGCTGGCCGATATGGGCCGGCAGGCCGTTGACCGAAACGCGGCCCTGCAGGATCAGTTCTTCCATCTCGCGGCGCGAGCCCAGCCCGCCCTCGGCCAGCACCTTGTGCAGCTTGGGCGCGTCGTCGTCGGCCGACAGCTCGCGCACCGGCTTGGCCTTGGTGCGCGGAATGACGGTGTCTTCGTTGTCGTACTGCTCGGAGATCACGAAGCGGAACAGGTCTTCGCTGCTCGCCGCGGTCTTGTCCCCGCCGCCCTGGCCCTTGCGGGGCGCCTGCGGCTTGCCGCCATCCTTGCGGCGGCCCTGCTGCCGCGCGCCGGTGCCCTGCGCCTCGCCCGGCGCTGCCGCCTTGCCCGAGCGCTGGACCGGCTTGCGCTTGCGGCCGGGCTGCTCGGGCTTGTCGGTGCCTTCGGCCCTGGCCGCGCGGTCCACCTTGTCTGCCTTGCTGGTGCCCTGGCCGCCCTGGCTACCCTGGCCGCCCTCGCCCTGCCCCGTCTTGCGCTTGCCGCGGCCACGCTGGCCAGCGCGCGCACCGCCCGCCGCCTGTGCGGCGCCCGCTTCACCGGCATCGGCCTGGCCGCCGGCGCCTTCGGCGCCCTCGCCGCGGTCCTGTGCCTGGCGGCGCGATGCGACCAGGTTCCTCAGCCCGCGGCGCAGCCCCTTGCGGCGGGGCGCGGCTTCGCTGCCCGATCCGGGTTCTGCGGCGCCGGTGTCGGCGGGTGCGCCCGCATTGCGGGTGTCTTGCTCAACGGAATCAGACAAGATATTCACTATCGGATGTTGCATGTTGTTCAGTTCGGCACGCGCTCGTCGTGCTCGCTCGGGTGCGGCGGGGTGCCGTTGTCCGGCAAATCGCCCCGCGCCCCGTCCGGATTGGGTGCGGCTGGTTCGGTGGAAGCGGCCTCGGCGGCATCGTCGGCTGCAGCTTGCAGCGGTTGCGCGTCAAAGCCATTGGCGCCTTGGTCGACCGGGCCGGTCGTCTCGGCTTCGTTTGCGACGGATGCTTCAGCCACATCCGCTGCGTGCGCGGCGGGGTCGGCAAAAGCCTCTTCGTCGGCGCTGGCCGCCTTGTTTGCAGCCAGGTCTTCAAAATTGATGGCCTGCTGTTCCAGCAGGGTTGCCTGCGCCTGCGCCTGGGCATCTTCCAGCGGCGGCAGCTCATCCAGCGTACGCAGGCCAAGATCGTCCAGGAACGCCTTGGTGGTCGCATACAGCGCCGGCCTGCCCGGCACGTCGCGGTGTCCGATCACCTCGATCCAGCTGCGGTCCTCAAGCTTCTTGATGACTTCCGTGCTGACCGTCACGCCGCGGATTTCCTCGATATCGCCGCGGGTCACCGGCTGCCGGTAGGCAATGATCGCCAGTGTTTCCATCACCGCGCGCGAATATTTTGGCGGCTTTTCAGGATTCAGCCGATCCAGGTATTCACGCATTTCCGGCCGGCTCTGGAAGCGCCAGCCGCTGGCCAGCGCCACCAGTTCCACGCCGCGCGGCCGCCAGTCCTGGCGCAGTTCATCAAGCAGCACGCGGATGGTGTCTGCGCCGACGTCGTCGTCAAACAGCCGCCGCAGATCATTGACGCGCAGCGGTTCCTGCGCGCAGATCAGCGCCGTCTCGAGGACGATCTTCGCCTCTTGGGTATTCATGTTGATGGTGTGCAGCCTGTCTTTGCACCTGCTCCCGGACGGATCCGGGGCACCGGAGATTTTGGATACAGCGGTGCGAAAGCCACCGCCATCTCATTGCGCAGCTAGCCGGATACCTGCTGCATCCAAGCCGTGCACTTCCCTATCTTTGCATCGAGTTGCCGGGCGTTCCGGCAGGAGATCGTTCGCATGCCGTTATGGGCCAGCCAGCGAACCTCTTGCGTAGCGCGTCCGCACATATCGGACGTCGCTGTCAGCGAACTGAAGGCCTCGGACGCAAGAAAAACGGGTATCGGGAGCAAGGCCGGCATCGCCAACACCGCAGTGCCAGCCGGACTTTTGAACCAGATCTTTTGAACCGGATGGACTTTGGGGACGGGACGGGCATCGAAAACCTTCCGCTTCCCCTGCCCTGAACTCGCCTTCTGGTATGAAGGCCGCCTGGCGCTGCTCGCCCGCTGCTTACCGCGGCTCACAAGACGCCGCGCGATACCGCAATGTTGGCGATTGTATGGCATTCCCGCCCCCGCCTGCAACCATCATCCGTTGCCCGCGCGGCGCCGGCGCCTCAGAACACCAGGCAGAATCCATGCTCGGCCAGCGAATGTGGCAACAGCACCGCTCGCGCAATGCCAAGGCCGCCGAACGCCATCACCGCCAGGCCGGCACCCAGGCGCACGCCGGGACGTCGCGACAGCGTACGCAAATAGCCCGACAGGCCGGAGAGCACCAGCAGGTTAGGCAGTGTGCCGAGCCCGAACACGCCCATCACGAGTGCGCCGGACGCCGCATTTCCCGCCAGCAGCGCCAGCGTGAGCGCCCCATAGACCATGCCGCACGGCACCAGTCCCCACGCCAGGCCCACGCCATATCGCCGCGCCAGGCCGCCGCGTGCGCGCACAAACGACGGCATGCCGCGTGCCACGCCAGCCAGCCGGCGCGCCACCGTTGCGCCGGCACGCGCCGCCAGCCGCTCCAGCCAGTCGACGGTAAAAGTGTTGCCGCGCAGCAACCGCCAGCCCGACCATAGCAGCATGACGCTGCCTGCGCCGAACAGCCAGCGCTGCACCGGCAGATAGTCCTGCTTCCACGCCGAAGCACCGACCGCGCCCAGCGCGGCCCCAAGCAGCATATAGGTCGAGATCCGGCCCAGGTGCATTATCAGCAACTCGCCCAGCCAGGCGGCACGGCTGGGCACAAGACTGATCGTGGCCGCCGCCCCGCGGCGTTGCTCCACGGCCAGCGCCACGCCGCCGCACATGGCAGCGCAGTGGACCCCGCCCAGCAAAGCCAGCAGAAAAACGCTGATCAGTACGCCAAATGTCAATTCTCACTCCCTACCACATCACATCGCACGGTAAAATGTCCTTATCGCGCCCTCGCTGCCATTTCTAGCAGGTTCCAATTGCTCACCTCCATTCCCATTACCGAGATGTCACCCCGCTGCTCCACCTGTGCGATGGGGCAGCTGTGCCTTCCGGTCGGCATGTCGCAGCAAGACCTTGCCAAGATGGACACGCTGGTTCAGGAACGCATCCGTGTGCACAAGGGTGAAACCCTGTATCGCATGGGCGATCCGCTCACCGCGGTCTATGCCGTGCGCTTTGGCACGCTCAAGACCCACGTCACCACTGAAGACGGCCGCTCGCAGATTACCGGCTTCCACCTGCCCGGCGAAATTGTCGGTCTCGACGGGCTGGGCGAGATGCAGCATGCCTCCGATGCCGCCGCGCTGGAGGACACCGAAGTCTGCGTGGTCCGCATGAGCGAGTTGCAATCGCTGTCGGCAGACCTGCCGTCGCTGCAGCAGCAGTTCCTGCGCCTGATGGGCAAGGAAATCACGCATGACCAACTGATGCTGGTCACGCTGGGCTCGATGCGCGCCGAGGAACGCCTTGCCGCCTTCCTGATCAACCTCTCTGAGCGCCTGTCGGCGCGCGGCTATTCGGCGTCCGAGTTCGTGATGCGCATGAGCCGCGAAGAGATCGGCAGCTACCTGGGCCTGAAGCTCGAAACCGTCAGCCGCCTGTTCTCTCGCTTTGCCGAAGCCGGCCTGATCCAGATTCGCCAGCGCCACGTCAAGCTCGTGGACATCGACGGCATCAAGCAACTCTACAGCCGCTCCTGCTAAGCGGCCAAGGCGCTGTCATGGCCGCATCCGGCCATGACAGCGCAGGCCTCACGGCAGCCCGCTTACTCCAGTTCGTCGGTATCGCTGAGCCGCGTCGGCATGGTGTAGAGCGTCAGTCCGCTGGACAACGCGCAGAACACCCAGGCCATCAGGAAGCCGATGGTGTAGACCGATTCGCGGGACGCTTCGATCGGCTGGCCGAAGAAGTTCAGGTCACCGGGATCCACCACCGAAAACACCGTCGCGGTCGCAAACCCAGCCATCAGGAACGCCGGCCAGAGTACCCACATCAGCCAGCGCAACCTCATGGCTGCCTCACAGCGGCAGCCTTGGGCGGCGCGGCGTCGACCTTCTCGACCACCAGGCCATGGCGCGTTGCACCCTGCACCGGCATGTCCGGATGCGTGGATGCCAGCCAGATTGTCACGCCGCACGCCACCATCGCCACCAGCGGGCCGCTCATCAACAGCCACGGCCACGGCTCCTTCCACCACGGATTGCCTTGCTGACTCATCTTGCCCCCTTCATCTTGACGACTAGCTTCACAAATCGCGCGGCACGATGAAACTGGTGGATTGCCGGATTTCGGCATGCCCCCGCTCCGTGCCTTCGCTCGTCACTGTCACGTTGATCTTGTGCGTGCCCTGCGCCGCGGCCTCGATCGGCACGCGGATCCGGATCGGCAGCAACCGGTTGGACGTCGGCGCCAGCGATTCGGCCTGCTTGTCGTATTCCACCGTCAGGTTCTTCAATTCGTCGCTGTCGGCGCGCACGCTGATCTGCATCGGCGCTTCGGTGGTGTTGATCAGCTGCAGGCGATAGACATTCTCGATCCAGCGGCCTTCCACTTCACGGCCGAGCGCACCACGGTCGCGGATGATGTCGACCTTCAGCGGCGTGCGCAGCGCGATCGAAGCCATGAACCCGGCCAGCAGTGCCACCCAGATCACGGAATAGATAACGACGCGCGGGCGCAGCAGGCGCTTGCGCGATGCCGCCGCGGACAAGCCCTTGCGCATCGCGTTTTCCGAGGTGTACCGGATCAGGCCGCGCGGATATGCCATCTTGTCCATGACCTGGTCGCAGGCGTCGATGCAGGCGCCGCAGCCGATGCACTCGTACTGCAGGCCGTCGCGGATATCGATGCCCGTCGGGCACACCTGCACGCAGATGCTGCAGTTGACGCAGTCGCCAAGCCCCGCCTTGTGGTGGTCGGTCTTGCGCGACCGGCTGCCGCGCGGCTCGCCGCGGCCGACGTCGTAGGTCACGACATAGGTATCGCGATCCACCATCACGCTCTGGAAGCGCGCATACGGGCACATGTACTTGCACACCTGCTCGCGCATGAAGCCCGCATTGCCCCAGGTGGCGAACGCGTAGAACAGCATCCAGAACGACTGCCACGGCCCCAGCGACAGGCTGAGCACCTCGCCGCCCAGTTCGCGGATCGGTGCGAAATAGCCGATGAAGGTAAAGCCGGTCCAGAGCGCAATCAGCACCCACAGGAAGTGCTTGGTCGCCTTGAGACGGAACTTGCGCAGGCTCCACGGATCGCCGTCGAGCCGGATGCGGGCGATGCGGTCGCCTTCGACCCGCCGCTCGATCCACATGAAGATCTCGGTGTAGACCGTCTGCGGACAGGCATAGCCGCAGAACAGCCGCCCCGCGATCGCCGTGAACAGGAACAGCGCCAGCGCCGAGATGACCAGCAGCACCGCCAGGTAGATGACGTCCTGCGGCCACAGCACCAGCCCGAAGATGTAGAACTTGCGCTCGCCAAGGTCAAACAGCACGGCCTGGCGGTCATTCCATTGGAGCCAGGGCGTGCCGTAGTAGATCAGCTGGGTCAGGATCACCAGCCAGACCCGCCAGCTGGAGAAGGCGCCCGTCACCGAGCGCGGGTAGATCTTGCGGCGGACCTCGTAGAGCGTTTCGTCAGAGGTCTCGCCCGGCGCAGCGGCCGACCGTTGCAGGTCGGCCGCCCGGGCCATTTCTTCGGTCCCGGGTGCGTTCATGGGCATGCTCTCCCGCGAGCTGCCAGCGCCCGCTCACATGAGTCGTCGGTCATTGCCCGGCTCCGCCCCCAGTGTTGGACAAACCCCAGACATAGGCCGTCAGCATCCGGATGCGTTCAGGCGTCAGGATCTCCTCATGCGCGGGCATGTGGTTGTTGTGGCCCTTCAGGATGGCGTCGACGATGCTGCCTTCCGAGCTGCCATACAGCCAGACGTTGTCCGCCAGGTTGGGCGCGCCGAGCGCCTGGTTGCCCTTGCCGCCGGCGCCGTGGCATGCCACGCAGGTCGTCTTGAAGGCGCCCTCGCCACGCGACGCACGGATCGGGTCCGACGACAGGCCCGACAGCGAGCGCACGTATTGCGCCACGTCGCCCGCCTGCTTGGCGTCGATGGCCGCGGCAAACGGCGGCATCACGCCATTGCGGCCCTTGGTGATGGTCTGCTGGATGATGTCGGGTTCGCCACCATAGAGCCAGTCGCTGTCCGTCAGGTTCGGGAAGCCGCGGCTGCCGCGCGCGTCCGAGCCGTGGCATTGTGCGCAGTAGTTCAGGAACAGGCGCTGGCCGATCTCGCGCGCCTGCGGATCCGCCGCTACCTGCTTGACGTCCATCTTCAGGTACTTGGCGTAGATCTCGTTCTGCATTTTCTCCTGCGCCGCGCGGTGCGCGGCAAGTTCGCCCTGCGTGGAGAACTTCAGCACGCCGGCATACGAACCCAGTCCCGGGTACAGCACCAGGTAGGCCAGGCTGAAGATGCAGGCCAGCAGGAACATCCACATCCACCAGCGCGGCAACGGGTTGTTCAGCTCGCGCAGGTCACCGTCCCAGACATGGCCGGTGTCTTCAGTGCCGCCGGCGGTCTTGGCGACCTTGCGTTGCGAGAACAGCAGCCACACGCACCAGACGATGCCGATGAGCGCGATAGCGGCAATGTAATAACTCCAGAATTCGGAAATGAAATCGCTCATGGCTAGGTGTTCCGGCTCGATGTTGTCGTGGTTTCGTCAGGCAGCGCGAACGGCAGCATGGCGGATTCCCGGTTGGCGGCCTGCCGGCCGGCGGACCAGGCCCACCAGCAGATCCCCAGGAAGACGACCATCGACACGACGGTCGCAATGGCAGTGATCATGGCCATGGCTTACTCCTTGGGTGCCGCGGCCGCGGCGGAATCCACGCGGACGTTGCGGCGGTTGGTACCCAGGCCTTGCAGGTAGGCAACCAGCGCATCTTCTTCGGTCTTGCCCTTGAGCTCGTCCGGTGCCTTGGCGATCTCGGCATCCGTGTACGGCACGCCCAGGCGCACCAGCGCGCGCATGCGGGCCTGGATGTCGTTGGTGGGCAGCTCGGCCCTTTCCAGCCACGGGTACGATGGCATCACCGATTCCGGCACCACGTCGCGCGGATTGCGCAGGTGGATGCGCTGCCAGTCATCCGAGTAGCGCCCGCCCACGCGCGCCAGGTCGGGACCGGTGCGCTTGGAGCCCCACAGGAACGGGTGGTCGTAGACCGACTCGCCCGCCGTGGAAAAGTGGCCGTAGCGCTCGGTCTCGGCCTGCAGCGTGCGGACCTGCTGCGAGTGGCAGCCGACGCAGCCTTCACGGATATAGATATCGCGGCCCATCAGCCGCAGCGGCGAATACGGGGTGATGCCCGGATCCGGCTCGGTGGTGGAGTGCTGGAAGAACAGCGGCACGATCTGGACCAGACCCGCAATGCTGACCACGAGGATCGTGCAGATGATCAGCCAGCCGATGTTCTTCTCCAGCGTTTCGTGGGAAAAGAAGCGTTGTTTGTCGGACATCTTTCTATCCTGGATTGATCAGTGGGCAGAGGCAGTGATGCTGGCCGGAATCGGCGCATCCACGGCGGGCTTGCCGACGATGGTCTTGAGCACGTTGTAGGCCATCAGCAGCATGCCGGACAGGAAGCACAGGCCACCCAGCAAGCGAATCAGGTAGAACGGGTACTTGGCCTTGACTGCTTCGACGAAGGCATAGGTCAGCGTGCCGTCAGGCTGCGTGGCGCGCCACATCAGGCCTTCCATCACCCCGGCGATCCACATCGAGGCGATATACAGCACCACGCCGATGGTCGCGATCCAGAAGTGCCATTCGATCATCCTGACGCTGTACATCTGCTTCTCGCCGAACAGACGCGGGATCAGGTAGTAGAGCGAGCCGATCGAGATCATCGCGACCCAGCCCAGCGCGCCCGAGTGCACGTGACCGATGGTCCAGTCCGTGTAGTGCGAGAGCGCGTTGACGGTCTTGATCGACATCATCGAGCCTTCGAACGTGGCCATGCCGTAGAACGACAGCGCCACCACCAGGAACTTCAGGATGGGGTCGGTGCGCAGCTTGTGCCAGGCCCCCGACAAGGTCATGATGCCGTTGATCATGCCGCCCCACGACGGCGCCAGCAGGATCAGCGAGAACACCATGCCCAGCGACTGTGCCCAGTCCGGCAGCGCGGTGTACTGCAGGTGGTGCGGGCCGGCCCACATGTAGGTGAAGTTCAGCGCCCAGAAGTGGACGATGGACAGGCGGTAGGAGTAGATCGGGCGCTCGGCCTGCTTGGGAATGAAGTAGTACATCATCCCCAGGAAGCTGGTGGTCAGGAAGAAGCCCACGGCATTATGGCCGTACCACCATTGGATCATCGCGTCCTGCACGCCGGCATAGGCCGAGTAGGACTTCCACAGCGACACCGGCATCTCGATGTTGTTGACGATGTGCAGCAGCGCGATGGTCAGGATGTAGGCGCCGAAGAACCAGTTGGCGACGTAGATATGCCGGGTCTTGCGCTTGACGATGGTGCCGAAGAACACGATCGCGTAGGCCACCCAGACCGCGGTGATCAGCAGGTCGATCGGCCATTCCAGTTCCGCGTATTCCTTGGAGCTGGTGATCCCCAGCGGCAGCGTGATGGCGGCGGCGACGATGACCAGCTGCCAGCCCCAGAACGTGAACGCGGCCAGCGGGCCGCAGAACAGGCGAGCCTGGCAGGTGCGCTGAACCACGTAGTACGAGGTCGCGAACAGCGCGCTGCCGCCGAAGGCGAAGATCACCGCATTGGTATGCAGCGGCCGCAGCCGGCCAAACGACAGCCAGGGTGTGTTGAAATTGAGTTCGGGCCAGATCAGCTGTGCTGCCAGCAGCACGCCGACGGCCATGCCGACGATCCCCCAGACTACCGTCATGACAGCGAACTGTCTTACGACGCCGTAATTGAAGGTGTCGACGCGTGAAGACGCGGCAGTGACATCCATTCAGACCCCCAAAGCTTAGAGAAAAGAAAAAACCTACTGACAGTGTGACTTTAGAAAAACCATGCTGCGTGTGCGTTGATCTTTATCAAGTCGCTCAGGGCATGCATGGAACCTGCGTGCTGGACCCCGGTCGGAGGGCGCGCCGCGCGGCAGGTTCATGGCTTGTCGTTGTCCAGCAGGATCGATTCGGCGGGCCGGTCCAGGTCGTCGTACTGCCCGGCATGGAGGGCCCACCACAGCGCGCCCGCGATGACCACGACAAGCACCAGGCTCATCGGCACCAGCAGGTAAAGCGTTTCCATCAGTCAGACTCCCTTGTGGCGCGGCTTGCCGGCGCGCAGCAGGCGCCAGGCATTGGCCACCACCAGCAACGACGACAGCGACATGCCGATGCCGGCCATCCAGGCCGTGACCAGCCCCGTCGCTGCGAGCGGGATGGCCACCACGTTGTAGAAGAAGGCCCAGCCCAGGTTCTGGCGCACCACCCGGCGCGTCCGGCGCGACACCGCCAATGCGGTGGCGATCTCGGCCACGCCGCCGTGCGTCAGCACCGCGTCCGCACCGGCCTGGGCCAGCGGCGCGCCGCTGCCGATGGCGATCGACACCTGGGCCTGCGCCAGCACCGGCGCATCGTTGATGCCATCGCCCACGGCCAGCACCACCGCCCCGCCCTGCTGGAGCCGCGCGACGTAGTTGCGCTTGCCTTCCGGGGTGACCGCGCCGGCCACGCAGGCTATGCCGAAGTGCGATGCCCACCAGTGGACCGCTTCGGCGTGATCGCCCGATACCAGGTGGCAGCGCACGCCCAGTTCGCGCAGCCGCGTGAGCAACTGCGGCGTCTGCGTCCGCTCCACATCGGCCAGGACGAAGCGCGCCAGCGGACCCGCTGGCGCGCCCAGCCACACCACGGTGGCGCCAGGATGGTCCGCGTCGCTGCGCCAGGTGTCCGGTGCCTGGCCGCTGTCGGGCGCCAGCGCCGCGACAAAGTCGGCGCGGCCGAGCCGCAGGCGTTGGCCATCGACGATCGCCTCCAGGCCCTGGCCCGGGACGTTGCGCATGTCGGACACCTGGAGCGGCATGCCGGCGTTACCCTGCGCCGCGGCCACCAGCGCACGCGCGATCGGATGTTCGCCACCGCGCTCCATCGCGGCGGCCAGCGCCAGGCATCGGGTCCGATCGGCGTCAGCCAGCGGCTCGACCGCGGCCACGGCAAAGCGCCCTTCGGTCAGCGTGCCGGTCTTGTCGAGGACCACGTCGGTGACGCGCGCCAGCGTCTCCAGCGCGTGGCCGCGTGTCAGCAGCACGCCGCGGCGCGAAAGCGCCGCACCGGCCGCGGCCAGTGCGGCCGGCGTTGCCAGCGACAAGGCGCACGGGCAACTGACCACCAGCACCGCAATCGTCACCAGCAAGGCGCGCGACGGATCGATCCAGAGGCCCCACACCAGCCCGGTCAGCGCCGCCAGCACCAGCAGCGTCGCCACGAACCAGCCCGCGACGCGGTCGGCCAGCGTGGCCAGGCGCGGCTTTTCAGCCAGCGCGCGGTCCAGCACGGCGACGATCTCGGCCAGGCGGGTGCCGGCGCCGACGCGCGTGATCCGCAGTTCGAGCGGGCTTGCCGTATTGAAGCTGCCGGCCAGCACGGTCTCGCCGGCGGCGCGGCGCACCGGGCGGCTCTCGCCGGTCAGCATGGATTCGTCGAGTTCGCTCGCGCCCGCCACCACGGCGCCATCGGCGGGAACGATCTCGCCGGCCTTGACGCGGATCAGATCGCCCGCGCGCAGGCGCGCGACCGGCACACGCTCGCCGGCGCCGCCGGTGGCGGCCAGCCGCTCGCAGGTGGCCGGCAGCTGGCGCGCCAGCATCTCGGCGCCGCTGCGCGAGGCCTGGCGCACGCGCAGTTCCAGGTAGCGGGCCAGCAGCAGGAAGGCGACGAACATCGTCACCGAATCGAAATACACCTCGCCCACTCCGCGCACCGTGGCCAGCGCGCTGGCGGCAAAGCCGGCGCCGATGCCGATCGCCACCGGCACGTCCATGCCCATGTGGCGCTGGCGCAGGCTGCGCCAGGCACCGGCAAAGATCGGCGAGGCGGCATAGAACACCACCGGCAGCGTCAGGGCGAAACTGGCCCAGCGCATCAGCTGGAGCTGGCCAGGGTCGATGGTGGCCTCGTGCGTGTAGATCGGCCACGCATACATCATGACCTGCATCATGCCGAGCATGGCCACCGCCATGCGCATCAGCAGCCCGCGGCGCGCGCGGCGGTCCTGCTGGTCGGTGCGCGAGACTTCGAACGGCCAGGCCATGTAGCCGATGCCGGCCAGCGCGGCTAGCAGCCCCGCCACCGTCTGGGCGCCGTCGCGCCAGCGCACCACCACGCGCCGCGTGGCGACATTGGCGACCGCGGACTCAACGCCCGGCTGGCGGCTCAGGTGCTGTTCGATCAGCCACGCGCAGGCGGCACAGCGGATGTTCTCGGGCGCCAGCGTGATCTCGGCGCGGCCGCTGTCCAGCGGGCGGACAAACTGGGCGCGCAGCTCAGGGGTGTCGTAGGCGGCCCAGATCGGTTCGGCCTCGCGCCGGGCGTCGTCGTCGATGGGACGGGCGAAGCGGGCTTCATCCCCGTACAGGTGGGCGAAGCCGGCCGCATGGAGGGTCTGCGCCAATGCCTGGCAACCGCCGCAGCAGAACACCCGGCGGCTGCCGTCCAGCTCGGCGGCAAGCGGCTCGGTGTCCGTGACGGGCAGGCCGCAATGGAAGCAGGCCAGCCGCGCACCGGCGCCGGACGCAGCCGGGCCCACGGCATCACGGAGCGCGGACGGCGGGTACGGTGCCAGCAAGCTGGCTGAAGGACTGGTGACTGGGGGCGACGACATGGGAACCTTTTTCTACCCGATGGAGGGTATATGCGGGTCCCCGAATCGACCTTGATATAGGTCAATGCGGCCCGGCAATCGTCGCGCCGGGCCGGAAAACAACGCTCAGGTGAGCGTGGTATCCATGGTGCGGCGCTCGGATTCCAGGTATTCGCGCGATTGCATCTCGATGATGCGCGATACGGTCCGATGGAACTCGTTGGCCATCTGGCCTTCGGTGTAGAGTTCGTCCGCGGGCACTTCCGCCGACATCAGCAGCTTGACCTTGTGGTCGTAGAAGACATCGATCAGCCAGGTGAAGCGGCGTGCCTCGGACGACATGCGTGGCGTCATGCGCGGCACGTCGGACAGGATCACGGTGTGGAACTGGGACGCCAGCTCCAGGTAGTCGTTCTGTGAGCGCGGGCCGCCGCACAGCGTGGCAAAGTCGAACCACACCACGCCGTTGGCCTTGCGCAGCGCACGCAACTCGCGATGCTCGATATGCAGCAGCGGCGACTCGTCGGCCACGCCGGCGATCGAGGTGAAGGCGTCGCGCAGCGCGGAACTGGCCTTGGCGCCGAGCGGCGTGTGGTACGCCTGCACCTGCTCCAGCGCGCGCTTGCGATAGTCGATGCCCGCGTCGACGTTGAGCACATCGAGCTTCTGCTGCAGCAGCGCGATGGCCGGCAGCACGCGGTCGCGGTGCAGGCCATCCGGATACAGCAGGTCCGGGCGGTAGTTGGAGGTCATCACGAACTGCACGCCGTTCTCGAACATCTGCTGCAGCAGCCGATGCAGGATCATCGCGTCGGCGACGTCGCTGACGTGGAATTCATCGAAGCAGATCAGCCGGAAGCGGCGCGCGATGCGTTTGGCCAGCTCATCCAGCGGATCGGGACGCCCGCGCAGCTCTTCGAGCTGGCGATGGACCTCGCGCATGAACTCATGGAAATGCAGCCGCGTCTTGCGCACCACCGGCACGCAGGTATAGAAGCTGTCCATCAGGAAGGACTTGCCGCGCCCCACCCCACCCCACAGGTAGACGCCCTTGGGCACGTCGGGACGGACCAGCAGCTTCTTCAGCGCATTGTTGCGGCGGCTCTTGTAGGCCACCCATTCGTCGTAGCACTGCTGCAGCCGGGCCACGGCGCGCAGCTGCGCTTCGTCGGACTGGTAGCCGCGCTCCTTCAGTTCCTTCTCGTAGTACTCGGTGACGTTCATGCTGACGGGTTCCTGCGGCACGGGCCGCAAGTGAAAACGGGGC
>NZ_JBYSZI010000031.1:0-27219 GCF_058787075.1 Cupriavidus sp. FW305-46 | reverse complement strand
GATGCGGCGCGCCGGTACTCAGGCAATGCGAAGCATGCGCCTTACATATTAAGCTGACGCTTGTCGACGGCCAGCGCGGCTTCGCGCATGACTTCCGACATCGACGGGTGCGGGTGGCAGACGCGGCCGATATCCTCGCTGGCGGCCTTGAACTCCATCGCCACCACGGCTTCGGCGATCAGGTCCGAAGCGTTGGCGGCAACGATGTGCACGCCCAGGATCTCGTCGGTCTTGGCGTCAGCCAGCATCTTGACGAAGCCGTCGGCGTGGCCCATGCCCAGTGCACGGCCGTTGGCCATGAACGGGAACTGGCCGGCCTTGTACTCGCGGCCTTCGGCCTTGAGCTGGGCTTCGGTCTTGCCTACCCATGCAATTTCAGGGAAGGTGTAGATCACCCACGGAACGCAGTTGTAGTCGATATGCGGCTTCTGGCCGGCGATGCGCTCGGCCACGGCCACGCCTTCGTCCTCGGCCTTGTGCGCCAGCATCGGGCCGCGCACCACGTCGCCGATGGCCCACAGGCCCGGCACCTTGGTGGCGCAGTGGTCGTCCACCTCGATGAAGCCGCGCTGGTCCGCGGCCAGGCCGACGGCGTCGAGGCCCAGGTTGTCGGTATTGGGCACGCGGCCAACCGACACGATCAGGCGATCGACCTCCAGGGTCTGCGCCTTGCCGTCCTTGTCGGTGTACTTGACGGTCACGCCGTTCTTGCCGGTCGTCACTTCGTTGACGTTCACGCCGAGGCTGAACTTCAGGCCCTGCTTGGTCAGCTGCTTCTGCGCTTCCTTGGCCACGCCTTCGTCGGCGGCGCCCAGGAACGCGGGCAGTGCTTCCAGCACGGTCACTTCGGAACCCAGGCGGCGCCACACCGAGCCCAGCTCCAGGCCGATCACGCCGGCGCCGATCACGCCCAGCTTCTTCGGCACTGCGGGGAACTTGAGCGCGCCCTCGTTATCGCTGACCAGGTCGTTGTCGACCTTGATGCCCGGCAGGTGGCGAGCCTTCGAACCGGTGGCGATGATGACCTGCTTGGCGGTCACGACTTCACCGGCAACGTCGACCTGGAAGCCTTCGGCGCTCTTGCCGACGAACTTGCCGTAGCCCTTGAGCAGCGTCACCTTGTTCTTGCGGAACAGGAACTCGATGCCCTTGGTCATCTTGCCGACGATGTCGTCCTTGCGCTTGAGCATCTTGGCCACGTCGACCTTGACGTCGCCCACGGTGATGCCGTGGTCGCCCAGGTGGTGCTGGACGTTCTCGAACTCTTCCGAGGAAGCCAGCAGCGCCTTGGAGGGGATGCAGCCCACGTTCAGGCAGGTGCCGCCCAGGCGGGCTTCGCCCTTGGGATCGTCATACGGGTTGCCTTCGCAGCAGGCCACGTTCAGGCCCAGCTGGCCGGCACGGATGGCGGCGATGTAGCCGCCGGGGCCGGCGCCGATCACCAGCACGTCGAATTGTTTGCTCATGGAAATTCCTTTGTGGGCGCCGGCGACAGCTTGTGCCGACGCGCCTTCATCACGGGGGAAGCGCGCCCCGCGCACGGCAGACGTGCGCGGGGGGACCGTTGATTACAGGTCCAGCAGCAGGCGGGCCGGATCTTCCAGCGCGTCCTTCATGGCCACCAGGCCCAGCACAGCTTCACGGCCGTCGATGATACGGTGGTCATACGACATCGCCAGGTAGTTCATCGGGCGGATCACGATCTGGCCGTCTTCCACCACCGGGCGGTCCTTGGTGGCGTGCACGCCCAGGATGGCCGATTGCGGCGGGTTGATGATCGGGGTCGACAGCATCGAGCCGAACACGCCGCCGTTGGAGATCGAGAAGGTACCGCCGGTCAGTTCTTCCAGCGACAGCTTGCCGTCACGGGCCTTGACGCCGAACTCGGCAATCTTCTTCTCGATGTCGGCCAGGCTCATCTGGTCGGCATTGCGCAGGATGGGCACCACCAGGCCGCGCGGCGAGCCCACGGCGATGCCGATGTCGAAGTAGCCGTGGTAGACGATGTCGTTGCCGTCGATCGAGGCATTGATCAGCGGGAACTTCTTCAGCGCGTGCACCGCGGCCTTGACGAAGAAGGACATGAATCCCAGCTTGACGCCGTGTTCCTTCTCGAAGCGGTCCTTGTACTTGTTGCGCAGGTCCATCACCGGCTTCATGTTCACTTCATTGAAGGTGGTGAGGATGGCGTTGGTCGATTGCGATTGCAGCAGGCGCTCGGCGATACGGGCGCGCAGGCGGCTCATCGGCACGCGCTCTTCCGGGCGGTCGCCCAGCGCGGCGAAGTCGACCGGGGCCGAAACCTGCTGCAGCGCCGGCTTGGCGGCAGCCGGAGCCGGAGCAGCCTTGGCGGCCGGGGCGGCCGGAGCAGCAGCAGCGGCCAGCGCGTCACCCTTGGTGATGCGGCCGTCCTTGCCGGTGCCTGCAACCTGGCCAGCCGACAGGCCGGCTTCTGCCATCAGCTTGGCAGCCGACGGCATCGCCACACCACCTGCGGCGGCAGCAGCGGCCGGTGCCGGGGCAGCGGCGGGGGGGGGGGGGGGGGGGGGGGGCGGCCGGAGCGGCAGCAGCCGGTGCGGCGGCGCCAGCGGTGGCTTCGGTGTCGATCTTGGCGATGATCTCATCGGCCACGACGGTGTCGCCGTCGTTCTTGACGATAATCGACAGGACACCAGCCGACGGGGCCGGCACTTCCAGCACGACCTTGTCGGTTTCGATCTCGATCAGGATTTCGTCCTGTGCAACAGCCTCGCCCGGCTTCTTCTTCCAGTTGAGCATGGTCGCTTCGGCGACCGATTCGGAGAGCTGCGGAACCTTGACGTCAACGATAGCCATGGTTGTGAATTCCTCGTGTTATGCGTGTTGTCTTTATGCTGGCTATGCCACGGCGGCCGTCTGCGCGCGCCGCCGTGGCTGCCGCTTGATTACTTGGTCAGAACAAAGCCCTTGAGCTTGGCGAAGGCAGCATCCAGCAGCGCCTTCTGTTGCTCGTTGTGCTTTGCGTAGTAGCCCACTGCCGGCGAAGCCGAAGCGGGACGACCGGCATAACCGAGCTTCTGGCCATCCGTCATGTTTTCCATGATGTAGTGCTGCACGAAGAACCAGGCACCCTGGTTCTGCGGCTCGTCCTGGCACCACACGATTTCGGTGGCGTTCGGATACTTCTTGAGTTCTGCTGCCACGGCCTTGTGCGGGAACGGATACAGCTGTTCCAGGCGGATCACCGCCGTATCGTTGGCCTCGCGCTCCTTGCGCGTGTTGACCAGGTCGTAATAGACCTTGCCCGAGCACATGATGACGCGCTTGACCTTGCTGGCGTTGAGTTCTTCGTGGTCAGGGATGACCGTCTCGAAGTGGCCCTTGGCCAGGTCCGACAGCGGCGACACGGCGTCCTTGTTACGCAGCAGCGACTTCGGCGTCATGATCACCAGCGGCTTGCGGAACAGACGGATCATCTGACGGCGCAGCAGGTGGAAGATCTGGGCCGGCGTGGTCGGCTGGCAGACCTGCATGTTGTGGTCCGCGCAAAGCTGCAGGAAGCGCTCGATACGGGCCGAGCTGTGTTCCGGGCCCTGGCCTTCGTAGCCGTGCGGCAGCATCAGCGTCAGGCCGGAGGCACGGCCCCACTTCACTTCACCCGACGAGATGAACTGGTCGATCACCACCTGGGCGCCGTTGACGAAGTCGCCGAACTGGGCTTCCCAGATCACCAGCGCATTCGGTTCGGCGGCCGAGTAGCCGTATTCGAAGCCGAGCACGGCTTCTTCGGACAGCACCGAGTCGATCACCGTGAACGGTGCCTGGTTTTCCGACACGTTCTGCAGCGGCACGTAGCTGCCGGCATCCCAGCGCTCGCGGGCCTGGTCGTGCAGCACGGCGTGGCGGTGGGTGAAGGTGCCGCGGCCGGCGTCCTGGCCGGTGATACGCACCGGGTAGCCCGACGACACCAGCGAGGCGAAGGCCAGGTGCTCACCCATGCCCCAGTCCAGCGGCTGGTCGCCGCGGCCCATGTTGGCGCGGTCCTTGACCACCTTCTCCACCAGCGGGTGCAGCTTCAGGGTCTCAGGCGTGGTGGTGATGCGTTCGGCCAGGCGCTTGAGCTCGGTCACCGGCACGGCGGTGTCGGCGGCGTCGGTCCACTTGCGGTTCAGGAACGGCATCCAGTCCACGGCGAACTTGTTCTTGAAGTTCGACAGGACGGGGTCGGCGGTGTGCTTGCCGGCGTCCATCGCGGCGCGGTATTCCTTGACCTTCTCGTCGCCGAACTCGGCCGGGACCAGGTTCTGCGCGGCCAGCTTGTCGGCGTACAGCTTGCGCGTGCCGGGGTGCTGGGCGATCTTCTTGTACATCAGCGGCTGCGTGACCGCCGGGGTGTCCTGCTCGTTGTGGCCCAGCTTGCGGAAGCAGATGATGTCGACCACGACATCCTTCTTGAACTCCATGCGGAAGTCCACGGCCAGCTGCATGGCGTACACCACCGCTTCGGGATCGTCGCCGTTCACGTGCAGCACCGGGGCCTCGATCATCTTGACCACGTCCGTGCAGTACAGCGTCGAACGCGCGTCGCGCGGGTCGGAGGTGGTGAAGCCGATCTGGTTGTTGATGACGATGTGCATCGAGCCGCCCGTGCCGTAGCCGCGGGTCTGCGCGAGGTTCAGCGTCTCCATCACCACGCCCTGGCCGGCAAAGGCCGCGTCGCCGTGCACCTGCACCGGCAGCACTTCCTTGTGGCCGACTTCGCCGCGGCGTTCCTGGCGGGCCTTGGCCGAGCCTTCGACCACCGGGTTGACGATTTCCAGGTGCGACGGGTTGAACGCCAGCGACAGGTGGACCGGGCCGCCTTCGGTCGAGACATCGCTCGAGAAGCCCTTGTGGTACTTGACGTCACCGGCCGGCAGGTCGTCGACGTGCTTGCCTTCGAATTCGGCGAACAGGTCGGCCGGCATCTTGCCCAGCGTGTTGACCAGCACGTTCAGACGGCCGCGGTGGGCCATGCCGATCACGATTTCCTGCACGCCCTTGCTGCCGGCGTGCTGGATCAGCTCGTCCATGGCGGCGATGAAGCTTTCGCCGCCTTCCAGCGAGAAGCGCTTCTGGCCGACGTACTTGGTGTGGAGGAAGCGCTCCAGGCCTTCAGCCGCGGTCAGGCGGTCCAGGATGTGCTTCTTCTTTTCCAGCGTGAACACGGGCTTGGAACGCGTGGTTTCCAGGCGCTCCTGCCACCAGCGCTTCTGCGCCTGATCGCTCACGTACATGAATTCGAAACCGATGGTGCCGCAGTAGGTTTCGCGCAGGTTGTTGAGCAGCTCGCGCAGGCTCATCGACTCCTTGCCAAAGTAGGTATTGCTGGCATTGAAGACGATGTCGAGGTCTGCTTCGGAGAAGCCGTAGAACGCCGGGTCCAGGTCCGGCAGGGGCGGACGCTCCTGGCGCTTGAGCGGGTCCAGGTCGGCCCAGTGCGAACCGATGTTGCGGTAGGCGGCGATCAGCTGGGTGGCAGCGACGCGCTTGCGGCCCATGTCGGAATCGGCCGAGGCAACGATGGTCTTGATGGGGCCTTGCTTGGCGCGCTCGGCGAACGAGGCAACGATGGGGGCGTGGGGGATATCCCGGCCGTTCGAGCCGTCGACCGCAGGAACGTTCTGCATGGCGTCGAAATACGCGCGCCAATTGTCGGGAACCGAGGCGGGGTTCTGGAGGTAGGCCTCGTACAGTTCTTCGACATACGGGGCGTTACCGCCGAAGAGGTACGAGTTGCTCTGATACTGCTGCATCATGGGACGCTCACTATTCTCCGGGAATGCCGGAGTTCAGCGGGTTATTCAACCTTCCGCGACACGGCTTGACCGGTTAGCGGATCGCAAACAACTCTTGGGAGCCCAACTGAGGCGCCTACACAAACGGCACCGCTTGGGTGCCGCGTGTGATGGCTTCCTCACAAGGCCCGAAAGGGCAAGTTGTGCGGGGAAGGACCTAAAGTCTTCACGGCGGTAGAATAGCATGAATTGCCTTTGATCAATGTGGACTTTTCGCGATACGAAACACCCACCCACGACAATTCGGTTCGCAATCAGCGAATTAGCAACACCCGCACAACAATTTGAATCAAGGCGCGATCTGGTCGACGGCGTCTGTGATCAGCCCGTCCAGGCCCCAGGCCAGCAACTGCGCCGCCCGCGCCGGATCGTTCACGGTATAGCAGAGGACCCGGAAACCGGCCGCGTGCGCGGCGGCGATCACGCCGGCATCCAGTTCGCGGTGGTTGGCATCCAGCGCCACGCAGCCCAGCCGGCGCAGCCGCTCCAGCCAGTCCGCGGGCAGC
The DNA here is from genome assembly GCF_058787075.1 of Cupriavidus sp. FW305-46. Lineage (NCBI taxonomy): Bacteria > Pseudomonadati > Pseudomonadota > Betaproteobacteria > Burkholderiales > Burkholderiaceae > Cupriavidus > Cupriavidus sp. FW305-46. The sequence goes on along the minus strand of NZ_JBYSZI010000031.1, from coordinate 20,897 downwards.
TGGTCGAGCAGCAGCGCGCGCGGCAGGTCTGGCGCGACGCCCGCTGCGGCGGCCAGCGCCTCCTCAGAAAACGATGACAGCAGCGGCGGCACCGCGGCACCCGCCCACAGCGACTGCGCGTCCAGCGCCACTGCCGCACCGGTGCGCGCCTCGGTGCCGGGCACTGGCTTGATCTCGATATTGACCATCAAGCCGTTGGCCCGGGAATAGCGTGCGATGGCCGCCAGCGTCGGCACGGGCTCGCCGGCGAAGGCGGGGCTGTGCCACGTGCCGGCGTCCAGCTGCGCGAGTTCGCCCAGTGTCAGCGCATCCACCCTGCCCTGGCCGCTGGTGGTGCGGTCCAGCGTGGCGTCGTGCATCAGCACCGGCTTGCCGTCGGCCGACAGCTTTACGTCGAACTCGAACATCCGGTAGCCAAAGCCGGCGCCGTGGCGAAGCGCTGCCAGCGTGTTCTCCGGCGCCAGCTTGCCGGCGCCGCGGTGCGCGATATGGCTCGGGTACCGCCAGGCAGTGTCGGTTACGCTGGTCATGTCAGGCCTCGATGCGCTTGCCCGTATCGGGCGCAAAGAAATGCAGGTGCTCCGCCGACGACGTCACCGGCAGGCGGTCGCCGGCGCGCACGTGCGCATGGCTGTCCAGCCGCACCACTACCGCCTGTCCGCCAAGCGAGCCATAGGCGAAGGAATCCGCGCCGAGCGCCTCGACCACGCGCACATCGACTTCGGCGATGGCCTCATGCGCGGCGCACGGCTCGATATGCTCCGGGCGCAGCCCCAGCAGTGCCTGCTCCGGCAGGTGCAGCCCCATCGGCAGGTGCCCCAGCGTGGCATTGGCAGCCTCGCCCTCCTTCGCCACCACGCGCATCTGCGCGCCCGTGTCGCCGCCGGCGTTGCGCGCCACCGGGATCAGGTTCATCGGCGGCGAGCCGATAAAGCCGGCCACGAAGGTGCTGGCCGGACGCGAATAGACTTCCAGCGGCGTACCGATCTGCTCGACGCGTCCGGCGTTGAGCACCATCATGCGGTCCGCCAGCGTCATCGCCTCGACCTGGTCGTGCGTGACGTACAGGCTGGTGGTGCCCAGGCGCCGGTGCAGCTCCTTCAGTTCCAGCCGCATCTGCACGCGCAGCTTGGCGTCCAGGTTGGACAGCGGCTCGTCGAACAGGAACACCGCCGGCTCGCGCACGATGGCGCGGCCCATGGCCACGCGCTGGCGCTGCCCGCCCGACAGCTGGCGCGGCTTGCGGTCCAGCAGCGGCGCCAGCTCCAGGATGCCGGCGGCATGGTTCACCCGCTGCGCGATCTCGGCCTTGGCCATGCCGCGGATCTTCAGGCCGTAGGCCATGTTGTCGTACACGCTCATATGCGGATAGAGCGCGTAGTTCTGGAACACCATGGCGATGTCCCGCTCGGCCGGCTCCAGGTTATTGACGACCTTGTCGCCGATATGGATTTCTCCGCCGGTAATGGTTTCCAGCCCCGCCACCATGCGCAGCAGCGTGGACTTGCCGCAGCCCGAGGGGCCGACGATGACGATGAATTCGCCGTCGGCGATCTCCATGTCGATGCCGTGCACCACCTGGACGCTGCCGGCGTAGGTTTTCTGAACGTTGCGTAGCGACAGTTTTGCCATTGCTGTTGTCCTGCGCGTGGCTCGTGGCCACCGCGCCTTATTTTTCCGTTTCGACCAGGCCCTTGACGAACCACTTCTGCATCAGCACCACCACCACCGCCGGCGGGATCATCGCCAGCATCACGGTGGCCATCACCAGGTTCCAGTCGGTGGCCGCGTCACCCGAGCGCGAGATCATCTGCGTCACGCCCACCACCACCGGCGTCATCGACTTCTGCGTGGTGATCAGCAGCGGCCACAGGTACTGGTTCCAGCCGTAGATGAACTGGATCACGAAAAGCGCGGCGATGCTGGTGCGCGACAGCGGCAGCACCACGTCCCAGAAGAATCGCAGCGGCCCGGCGCCGTCGATGCGCGCGGCCTCGGCCAGCTCGTCCGGAATGGTCAGGAAGAACTGGCGGAACAGGAAGGTGGCGGTGGCCGACGCGATGATCGGGACCGTCAGGCCAAAGTAGCTGTCGAGCATGCCGAGGTCCGACACCACCTTGTAGGTCGGCAGAATGCGCACTTCGACCGGCAGCATCAGCGTGATGAAGATCAGCCAGAAGAAGGTCTTGCGCAGCGGGAACTTGAAATAGACGATGGCAAAGGCCGAGATGATCGAGATCGCGATCTTGCCCAGCGCAATGCCCAGCGCCATGATCAGGCTGTTCTTCATCATGGTCGAGACCGGCGATGCGGCCTCGCCCACGCCCTGGAACAGCACGGTGCGATAGTTCTCGATCAGGTGGCTGCCTGGGATCAGCGTCATCGGCGCGTCCAGCACCTCTTCGGCGGTCAGCGTGGACGCGACGAAGGTCAGGTACACCGGGAACACCACGATCACGATGCCCAGGATCAGCACCGCGTGGCTCAGGAAATCAAGGAAGGGGCGACGTTCTACCATGTGCTGTCTCCGTCAGTACTGGACCTTGCGTTCAACATAGCGGAACTGCACCACGGTCAGCGCGATCACGATCACCATCAGCACCACCGACTGCGCGGCCGAGCCCCCGATGTCCATGCCGCGGAAGCCATCATGGAAGACCTTGTAGACCAGCGTGTTGGTCGAATTGAACGGGCCGCCGTGGGTGACCGCGTCGATGATCGCGAAGGTATCGAAGAACGCGTAGACCACGTTGATCACCATCAGGAAGAAGGTGGTCGGCGACAGTAGCGGGAACATGATCGACCAGAAGCGGCGCCATGGGCCGGCGCCGTCGATCGCGGCAGCCTCGATCAGCGAGCGCGGGATGCTCTGCAGACCCGCCAGGAAGAACAGGAAGTTGTAGCTGATCTGCTTCCAGGCGGCGGCCAGCACCACCAGCAGCAATGCCTGGTCGCCATTGAGCAGGAAGTTCCATTCCACGCCGAGCTTGCGCAGCGCATAGGACACCACGCCCAGCGTCGGGTTGAACATGAACATCCACAGCACGCCGGCCACGGCCGGCGCCACCGCATACGGCCAGATCAGCAGCGTCTTGTAGCCGACGGCGCCGCGGATGATGCGGTCGGCAAAATAGGCCAGCAGCAGCGCGGTAGTCAGGCCCACCACGGTCACGCCCACGGCAAAGATGGCGGTGGTCTGGAACGACTCCACGTACAGCGGGTCGTTCCACAGCATGCGGAAGTTGTCCAGGCCGACGAACTCCAGGTTGATGCCGAAGGCATCCTGCTGCAGCATCGACTGGTACAGCGCCTGCCCGGCGGGCAGGAAAAAGAAGATCAGCGTGATCGCGATCTGCGGCAAGACCAGCAGATACGGCAGCCACGGCGAACGGAAAACGACGCGTTTTTCCATGAACGGATTCCGGCGAATGCCGCGGGTCGCGGCATCGGACTAGGTACGGATGCGGACAGTCCCGATCGGTCCGAAGGGGCCGTCCACAATGCAAGCGGGCGGAGGTTTCGCCACCGCCCGCTTGTCACATCAGCTTGCTGGCTATGCCGGCTTACTCGCGGGCAGTCTTCTGGAAGCGCTCCAGCAGATCATTGCCGCGGGCCACGGCCGAGTCCAGCGCCGCCTTGGGCTCCTTCTTGCCGGCCCAGACGGCTTCCAGTTCCTCGTCCACCACGGTGCGGATCTGCACCATGTTGCCCAGGCGCACGCCGCGCGACTTGTCGGTGGTCTTGACCACCATCTGCTGCACCGACACATCGGCACCCGGGTTCTTGTCGTAGTAGCCCGATTTCTTCGTCATCTCGTAGGCGGCCATCGTCACCGGCAGGTAGCCGGTGGCCTGGTGCCAGTCAGACTGGATCTCGGGGCGCGACAGGAAATTGAAGAACTTGGCCACGCCCTTGTACTCGTCAGGCTTCTTGCCGCCCATCACCCACAGCGAAGCGCCGCCGATGATGGTGTTCTGCGGGGCGCCCTGCACCTCCGGGTAGTACGGCAGCTGTGCCACCGCGAACGCGAACTTGGCGTTCTTGCGGATATTGGCCAGCGATGCCGACGAGCCGGTGAACATCGCGCACTCGCCGTTGTAGAACTTGGCCTGCGACTCGGCCTTGCGCCCGCCGTAGCTGAAATAGCCCTTCTTCACCATGTCCTGCAGGTTGGTGATGTGCTTGACGTGCAGCGGGCTGTTGAAGACCAGGCGCGTGTCGGTGCCGCCGAAGCCGTTGTTCTTGGTCGCATACAGCGTGTTGTGCCAGGCCGAGAAGCTCTCCAGGTGGACCCAGCCCTGCCAGTCGGTGGTGTAGGCGCAGTTGGTGCCCGAGGCCTTGAGCTTGGCCGAGTACTGCATCACCTCGGGCCAGGTCTTGGGCGGTTTTTCCGGATCCAGGCCGGCCTTCTTGAAGGCGTCCTTGTTGTAGTAGAACACCGTGGTCGAGCTATTGAACGGGAACGACAGCATCTCGCCCTTGGACGAGGTGTAGTAGCCCGCCACCGCCGGGATATAGGCCTTCTGGTCGAACTTCTCGCCGGCGTCCTTCATCACCGCCGACACCGGCTTGATCGCGCCCTTGGCGCTCATCATGGTGGCGGTGCCCACTTCAAACACCTGCAGGATGGCGGGCGAGCCACCGGCGCGGAAGGCCGCAATGCCCGCAGCCATGGTTTCGTCGTAGTTGCCCTTGTTGACCGGCACCACCTTGTATTCGGACTGGCTGGCGTTGAACTTGTTGGCGATCTCGTTCACCTTGTCGTTCAGGGCCCCCTGCATGGCGTGCCACCACTGGATTTCAACGGCGGCGTGGGCGCTGCCGGCCCCGGTCAGGGCCGCCAGCGCTGCGAGTTTGAGCACGGTACGGGATAAGGACATCGGTGGCTCTCCTTTGGTCTGTCTGTTCCGGTCGGTCGAAAATCCGACAGTATGTGATTTTTTTGTGACAGCGGCATGTTACGCCTGTCGCACCTGCGCTAGCAAATCAGCAGATTCACCAGTATGGCCAGTACGATGCCTTTTGCAGTGCAATAAGGGAAATTGCCGCCAGATCCGCGGTTACAATGGCCCGCCATGCAATCCCTGAACAAGCTCTCTAATTCCGTGCTGCAGCGCGTGCGCGGCGTGCTGACCGACATCGACGGCACCCTGACCACCGACGGGCGGCTGCCGGCCTCGACCTACCTGGCGCTCGACGGGTTGCGCCGCGCGGGCCTGCACGTGATCCCGGTCACCGGGCGCTGCATCGCCTGGGCCGAGATCCTGACCCGGCTGTGGCCGGTCGACGCCATCATCGGCGAGAACGGTGCGTTCTACTCGCACCTGCACAACGGCCGCCTGCAGACCCGCTTCCTGGACGATGCCGCCACGCGCGCGCGCAACCTGGCGCGCATCGAAGCGCTGGGCCAGCACATCGTGCGCGAAGTGCCGGGCTGCGCGCTGGCCTCGGACCAGGCCTGGCATGCCGCCGACCTGGCCATCGACCATGCCGAGGACGTCGCGCCGTTGCCTGCAGACGCCGTGGCCCGCATCGCCGCCATCATGCGCGAGGCCGGCATGACCGCCACGGTCAGCTCGATCCATGTCAACGGCTGGTTCGGCCTGCACGACAAGCTGTCGATGAGCAGGCTGTGCGTGGCCGAACTGCTGGGCGAAGACGTGGACGCGCGCCGCGACGAATGGCTGTTTATCGGCGATTCGGCCAACGATGCCAGCATGTTCGCCCACTTTCCGCTGTCGGTTGGCGTGGCCAATGTGCGCGACATCCTGCCGCAGCTGCCGGTGCCGCCGGCCTATATCACCGCAGCGGCCGGTGGCGAGGGCTTTGCCGAGATGGCGCAGCGGCTGGTCGAAGCGCACGGCTGAATACCCCACGCATAACAAAAAAACCGGCCGGGAAAGTCCCGGCCGGTTTTTCTTGTCACCCGCCCTGCCCTGGCTCAGTCGAACCCAAGCTCCTGCAGCTTGCGCGTGATGGTATTGCGCCCGATCCCGAGCCGGGTCGCCGCCTCGACGCGGCGCCCGCGCGTGACACCCAGCGCGGCCTCCAGCACCGCCTTCTCGAAGCGGCGCGTCAGCACATCCATGACCTCCGGCTGGCCGGCTTCGAGCATTGCCCGTGCCTCGCCGGCGAGCAGGCTTTCCCAGCCGGCCGGGGCCAGGGCCGGGACCACCGTCGCCACGGACGCGGGCCGGACTGCGGTGGCCGTGTCGGCCTCTGCCACCGGCGTCGCATACCCGCCGTAGTCGGCCAGGTCAGGCGCGCTTTCATACTCGGGCGCACGCGCTTCGGCAACGCGCTCGGGCCGCGGCGCATTGACCGGCTCGCTGGTGCCGGCTTCCAGCATCTCGCGTGGCAGGTCCTTGACCTCGATGGTCTGGGCCGGCGCCATCACGGTCAGCCAGTTGCACAGGTTCTCCAGCTGGCGCACGTTGCCGGGGAACGGCAGCGTGCTGACATAGGCCAGCGCTTCGTCGGACATGCGCTTGGGCTCGACGCCCAGTTCCTTGGCGCTCTTCTGCAGGAAATGACGCGCCAGCAGCGTGATGTCCTCCGGGCGTTCGCGCAGCGGCGGCAGGCGCAGCCGGATCACGTTCAGGCGGTGGAACAAGTCCTCGCGGAACAGCCCTTCCTTGACGCGCAGCTCCAGGTTCTGGTGGGTGGCGGCAATCACGCGCACATTGGCGCGCAAGGGGTTGTGGCCGCCGACACGATAGAAGTTGCCATCGGACAGCACGCGCAGCAGGCGCGTCTGCAGGTCGAACGGCATGTCGCCGATTTCGTCGAGGAACAGCGTGCCGCCCTCGGCCTGCTCGAAGCGGCCGCGCCGCATGGTCTGCGCACCGGTGAAGGCGCCGCGCTCATGGCCGAACAGTTCGGATTCGAGCAGGTCCTTGGGGATGGCTGCGGTATTGAGCGCGATAAAGGGCCCGTTGGCGCGCGGGCTGTGCTTGTGCAGCGCGCGTGCGACCAGCTCCTTGCCGGTGCCGGACTCGCCGGTGATCATCACCGTCACGTTGGACTGCGAGAGCCGGCCGATGGCACGGAACACGTCCTGCATCGCCGGCGCCTGGCCGAGGATCTCGGGCGCATCGACGAGGCGGTCGTCCAGCTCTTCCTCACGCAGGCTTTCTTCCAGCGCGCGGCGGATCAGCTCGACCGCCTTGTCGACATCGAAGGGCTTGGCCAGGTATTCGAAGGCGCCGCCCTGGAACGCGGCCACGGCGCTGTCCAGGTCCGAGTAGGCCGTCATCACGATGACCGGCAGGCCCGGATGCCGCGCCTTGATGGCCTGCAGCAGGTCCAGGCCCGATCCGCCGGGCATGCGGATATCCGATATCAGCACCTGGGGCTGGTCTTCTTCCAGCGCGGCCAGCGCATCCCGCACATTGGTGAAGCTGCGCGAGAGCAGGCTTTCACGGGCCAGGGCCTTTTCCAGGACCCAGCGGATTGATTGATCGTCGTCGACTATCCAGATCGGCTTCATGTGCGTCGCTTGTCTGCTCGGTGTCATTTGGTCTTCCGCATGCCCGGCCACGGCGGATGCACCATCGCTCGCGGACGCCGGCAAAAGCTAGTGCAGCGGCAGCAGGATGCGGAAGTCGGTACAGCCCGGCCTGCTCTCGCATTCGATCAAGCCCTCGTGCTGCTGCACGAAGGTTTGAGCGAGTGTGAGACCGAGTCCGCTGCCGCCATCCCTGCCCGATACCAGCGGATAGAAGATGCGTTCGCGGATGTCTTCGGGAATTCCCGGGCCGTTGTCGATGACATGCAAGTCCAATGCCAGCTTGAACAAGCGCTTGGCAATCGTGACCTGGCGCGCCACGCGCGTGCGCAGCACGATCTGCGCATCGCCGCGCGCCATGCGGTCGGCCAGCGCCTGCGCGGCGTTGTGCACGATGTTGAGCACGGCCTGGATCAGTTGCTCCATGTCGCCCTGCAGCTCGGGCAGGCTGGCGTCGTAGTCGCGCACGATCTCCAGCCCGTTGGGAAACTCCGCCAGCACCACCGAGCGCACGCGCTCCAGCACTTCATGGATATTCAGGCTGGACACGATATGCGGATGCCGGTGCGGCTCCAGCAGCCGGTCCACCAGCGTCTGCAGCCGGTCCGATTCCTTGATGATGACCTGCGTGTATTCGCGCAGCGAGCGCTCCGGCAGCTCGAACTCCAGCAGCTGCGCCGCGCCGCGGATGCCACCCAGCGGGTTCTTGATTTCGTGGGCCAGGTTGCGGATCAGTTCCTTGTTGGCCGAGGTCAGGTCCAGGATGCGCTCTTCGCGTTCGCTGCGCACCTTCTGTTCGTTGGGCAGGATTTCCACCACCACGGTGTCGCCCACCGCTTCCAGCGCGGAGATCACCACGTGCACATGGGCCGGCTCCTGCAGCGGCGGGTGCAGGATCAGGTCCTGCCGGCGCACGTCGAACTGCCGCGTGACCACGGTGTCGATCATGCTGTGCAACTCGTCGGAACGCCCGAACAGGTCAGGCAGCGTCAGCTCCACCATGCCCTTGCGCGACACGCCGAAGGTGGCTTCAGCCGCCGGGTTCGCAAAGACCACGCGCAGCCCCGGCTGCTGCACCAGCAGCACCGGGTTGGCCATTACGTCCAGGCCGGCATGGAACGCCACGGCGCCCATGGTCAGCACCTGGGCGCTGCCTTCGGCCGGCGCCGCGTCAGCCGCCGGCGATTCGCCACGGGCGCCGTCGGCACCGCCGGCCTTGCGCGACACTCCGCGAATCAGGCGACGCATAAGACTAGTCCTTCAAATTGCCAAGCTCGCGCCGCAGCGACGCCGCATTGGCCTCGCTGCGGGCGATGTCGTCGCGCAGCGCTGCGGTGCGGTCGAGGTATTTCTGATAGTTGCGCTCATTGCCCTGGCGCTCCGGCTGGCCGTTGTTGTACTCGGCGCGCAGCGCCTGCAGCTTGGCCTCTTCGGCCTGCAGCTCCTGCGCGAGCACCGTGCGGCGCTCGCCGTCGCGGCTCTTTTGCGTGGCGCTGTCCACGCGCGGGAAGCTGGTGCCTCCAGCCGCCGCGCCGGCGGTGCTGCCAGCGCCCTTGGCCGGCGCAGCGATGCGCCCGCCCGGAACCGTCACCACCTCCGGCAGGTTCAGCTTCTTGCAGCCCTTGCCGGCGTTGCCATTGCGATACTCGGGCACGCCATTGGGCCCGGTGCAGACATAGACGTCCGAGGACTGCGCGGCAGACTGCCCGGCCCATGCGCCCAGCGTCAGCGCCACGGCACTCACCAGAACAGGGAATCCGAGACGAAATTGGTGCAGAGAGCGGGGCAAGGTCAGGGTCCGGCAGGCCGTGCGTGAAGAGGCGTCCATGAACATGGCGTTAGGTTTGAACGGGGGTGGGAACACGATTCCCCATTCTAGCGAGCAAAGCAAAAAGGGACAGCCGAAGCCGCCCCTTTCTGGTGCAACTGTTGCCCGGTCACAACCTGTGTCATTCCCGGGCAAGGGCCGCTTACAGCGAGTAGTACATTTCGAACTCGACCGGGTGCGTGGTCATGCGGAAACGCGTGACTTCTTCCATCTTCAGTTCGATGTAGGCATCGATCATCGAGTTCGAGAACACGCCGCCGCGGGTCAGGAACTCGCGGTCGTTGTCCAGGTACTCCAGCGCCTGGTCCAGGCTCGAGCACACGGTCGGGATCTTTGCATCCTCTTCCGGCGGCAGGTCGTACAGGTTCTTGTCGGCAGCTTCGCCCGGGTGGATCTTGTTCATCACGCCGTCCAGGCCGGCCATCAGCAGCGCCGAGAAGCCCAGGTACGGGTTCATCAGCGGATCCGGGAAGCGGGTCTCGATGCGGCGGCCCTTCGGGTTGGCCACGTACGGGATGCGGATCGAAGCCGAGCGGTTGCGGGCCGAGTAGGCCAGCTTCACCGGAGCTTCGAAGCCCGGCACCAGGCGCTTGTACGAGTTCGTGCCCGGGTTGGTGATGGCGTTCAGGGCGCGGGCGTGCTTGATGATGCCGCCGATGTAGTACAGCGCGAATTCCGACAGGCCGGCGTAGCCGTTGCCCGCGAACAGGTTCTGGCCGTCCTTCCACACGGACTGGTGCACGTGCATGCCCGAACCGTTGTCGCCGACGATCGGCTTCGGCATGAAGGTGGCGGTCTTGCCGTAGGTGTGGGCGACGTTCTGGATCACGTACTTCTGCATCTGGGTCCAGTCGGCGCGCTGCACCAGCGTGCTGAAACGGGTGCCGATTTCGTTCTGGCCCTGGCCAGCCACTTCGTGGTGGTGGACTTCAACGGGGATGCCCAGCGATTCCAGGATCAGGCACATTTCCGAACGCATGTCCTGGAAGGTGTCGATCGGGGCTACCGGGAAGTAGCCGCCCTTCTTGCCCGGACGGTGGCCGCTGTTGCCGTGTTCGAATTCCTTGGCCGACGACCACGGGGCTTCTTCGGAGTGGATCTTCACGAAGCAGCCTTGCATGTCGACGTTCCAGGTCACGCCGTCGAAGATGAAGAACTCGGGCTCCGGGCCAAAGAAGGCGGTGTCGCCCAGGCCGGTGCTCTTCAGGTAGGCTTCGGCGCGCTTGGCGATGGAACGCGGGTCGCGGTCATAGCCCTTGCCGTCCGACGGCTCGACCACGTCGCAGGACAGCACCAGCGTCGGTTCTTCGTAGAACGGGTCGATGTGGGCGGTGTTCGAATCCGGCATCAGCAGCATGTCCGAAGCTTCGATACCCTTCCAGCCGGCGATCGACGAACCGTCGAAGGCGTGGCCGCTTTCGAACTTGTCTTCATCGAAGTGCGACACGGGCACGGACACGTGTTGCTCCTTGCCTTTGGTATCGGTGAAACGGAAATCGACGAACTTGACGTCGTTTTCCTTCACCAGCTTCATCACGTCTGCAACGCTGTGGGCCATGCCAATCTCCTGGATATTCGGCGGAAGTCTGAGAAAGCCAATTCTTGGGCCTGTCGTCACCGGCGCCGATGCATGCTCTGCCGCGCCGTCCCGACCAGCCACGAAAGGACGAGGAATGTTAGCAGAAAGCGTGCCATGCAAACGCCCCACCGCCACCGGCAGCCCGAAAAATGTGCAACGTCGGCGAACCGCGCACCGCGGCGGCGTAAGGAAAGCAGCGGCTCCACTGCCGAGTGGCGCACCGGTTACACGCATTCCGACGTAGCGCCCCCTAATGAAACACCACAATGGTGCATCCAGCAAGGTACCGCACTGAAGCAGTGCATTTGCACCAAAAACAGTCATCAGACGCCCCAGCAGCCGGCAATGAGGTTTCGAATCGGCCCGGCGCTATAGAATAGTGTGTTGCGGCTTTGCCGCCCCCAATTCCATTCCTCAAATTTGTCACGCAGATGACCACCCGAGACGATCTCCTCCAGGCCGCCCGCCAGCGCCAACAACAGAACCAGCTCCCGTATTTCGGCGCGCTGTCGCCGCAGGAAGCCTTTGCGCTGCTGCAGAACGATCCTTCCGCCGTGCTGGTCGATGTGCGCACCCAGGCCGAGCTGGACTGGGTCGGCGGCGTTGACGTGCCGGACGCGCAGTTCGCCCATGTCGAATGGATGTCCTATCCGGGCGGTGCGCAGAATGCCCGCTTCGTCGAAGAGCTGAGGGCACGCGTGCCGGCCGACGTGCCGGTGCTGTTCCTGTGCCGCAGCGCGGCGCGCTCCAAGCACGCCGCGCGCGTGGCCACCGAAGCCGGCTACCACTTCGCCATGGATGTGCTGGAAGGCTTCGAGGGCAACCGCGACGACCACCACCACCGCAAGACTGTTGAAGGCTGGTGCGTGCGCGGACTGCCGTGGCACGGCGCCTGATCGCGGTCGGGCCAGGATGAGAGAAGGGGCAGCCAAGGCTGCCCCTTCTTCTTTTTGCGACCCGTGCCGCCTTAAGCCTGCGCCGCTTCGCGCGGCGGCTGCTCCACGGTCTCGAACCCCATCGCCTGCACGCCTGCGAGCAGCATCGCATAGGCCGGCGCCAGCAGGTCGGCCGGGCCCTTGACCCCCAGGTCGATATGGCGGCGCGCGAAGCGGTCGCCGCGCTGCACGTCGCCGACCGACGGCAGGCTGAACACACGGATGCCCGGATGCGCCGCTTCGACCGTCTCCATCAGCGGCGTCAGCGTGGACTCTGGCGCCTCGAACACGTAGAAGGCCCGCTCCTGCTGCTGCACCTGGTGGAACAGGTGCGCATAGTCGTGGTCCAGCACCCATTCCATCATCGGCCATGCCATCACCGGGAAACCCGGCATGAAGTGGTGGTGACCGACCGAAAAGCCCGGGATGCGGTTGTAGCTGTTGGGGATGATGCGCGCGCCCTCGGGGAACTCACCCATTTTGAAGCGGTGCTGGTTTTCCGGCTGGTTCAGGTCGGCTTTGACCGGGTCGCCGCCGGCGGTCTCGGCAATACGCAGCGCAATCAGCTCGCGCGCGTCGGGATGCAGCACCAGCGGCACGCCCAGCGCGGCGGCCGCGCACTGGCGGGTGTGATCGTCCGGCGTGGCGCCGATGCCGCCGGTGCAGAACACCACGTCCGGGCCGGCCAGCGTGCGCCGCAGCGTGGCGGTGATGCGGGCGCGGTCATCGCCGACGTATTCGGCCCAGTCCAGCGCCAGGCCGCGCGCGCCCAGCAGTTCGATGGTGCGGCGCAGATGCTTGTCTTCACGCCGCCCCGACAGGATCTCGTCGCCAATGACGATCAGGCCAAAACCCATATTGCCCTCGCTTCAGGAGTTTTCGATGCGGCGCACGTCGCTCGGCGCCAGGTCGATGACGTCGCCGTCAAGCGCCGGCTGGTCCGGCTGAGGCACCGGCGGCTGGGCCGGCACCGCCGCGCGCTCGGCCCGCAACTGCGCCAGAGCGCGCAGGCAGAAGTGGCCGAACCACAGCGCCGAGAAAATAAAGATCAGCACATACAGCCACAGCGTGCCGGCCAGCACGAACGGAAACAGGAAGATCACCGCCGCCGACGACACCCACAGCAGCGTCGGCGCCGAGCCCAGCAGCCCCACCGCCACCCCGATCACCAGCAGCGGCGTGCGGTGGCGGCGCACCAGCGTCTTGCGCTCTTCGGCGCTGGCGTGGTCGGCGAGCGCGTCATACGTCATCACGCGGTAGGTCAGCCAGCCCCACAGCACCGGCGGGATCAGCGCAAAGAACGGCGGGATCAGCCATAGCGGCAGCGTCACCAGCACCAGCACCAGGAACACCAGCGTGCTGCCCAGCGACTGGAGCACGCTGCCCAGGATGCTGCCGCCATGGGCCTTGGCCAGGTCCGGGTAGCTGCGCTCCAGGTGGCGCACCACCGCCGGCACCGAGAACACGCCGATAAACATCAGCATCGAGGCAATCACCAGCGGGATCGCCAGCGCCGCCACGAACAGCGGCGCCACGATGGTGCGCATCGATTGCAGGCCGAACCAGTCGAGCGCACTGTAGATCCAGCTGGTCAGGATGGAGGTTTCCAGGAAGCTGCGCGTGGCGCCCATGATGGGGTCCCAGCCCCACCAGAGCAGACCGCCCCACAGCAGCGTGGCCAGGACGAAAGGCAGCACGGTCAGCATCAGCATGCGGGGATGCAGCTGGCTGACCAGCGCGCGGCCAAACGAGCGGAAGATATCGTTCATGCAGTCGAAGGCAAACAGGAGGAAAGGCGCCGGGCGCGGCAGAAGTCCGACTGGGCCGGACCGGCGGCAACCCGGAACACTAGCATACGCCGCTTGCCGCCGCGGCGCGCCGTGTTGCGCCGCGGGTGGAGGACTGCCTCCAGACCCGCCGTTTCAGCGCAGCCGCAGCAGCCGCTTGATGCCGTACCACTGGTGCGCCAGGAAGCCCGCGCCGTAGTCGTGGCCCTTGCCCAGCGGCGGCGGCAGCTGGTCGCGGATGCCGGTCGGATGGTAGGTCTCGGTGAAGACCGCGGTGCCGAGCAGCATGTCCCACCACGGGAAGATCACGCCGTAGTTGCAGCCGCCCAGCTTGGCCGGTGCGCCGTCGGCCTCATGGCCGATGCCCACGGCGTGGTGGGTGCGGTGAAAGCGCGGCGAGATCAGCAGCCGCTCGCCGATGGCGCCGAAGTGCAGCCGCACGTTGGCATGCTGCAGGCTCTGCAGCAACTGCGACAACGCCACCAGCAGCACGTACTGCGACGGCTCCACGCCCACGCCCAGCGCCACCAGCGCGAACACCAGATCGCGCAGCATGTCGTCCAGCAGGTGGTTGCGGTTGTCGCTCCACAGCGTCATCTGGCGCTGGCTGTGGTGCACCGCATGCAGATGCCACCACCAGCGGAACGAATGCGACAGCCGGTGGTACCAGTAGTCGAGGAAGTCGAACAGCAGCAGGTAGACAAAGAAGCTGACCAGCGGCACCGAGGTCACGCCCGGCCACCAGTCTTCCACATTGATGCGGTGCCAGCCCATCAGCCGCAGGTCGCCTTCCAGGGCGTCGGTCAGCGGCGCGAGCAGGAAGAACATGGCCAGCCGGAACAGCCCGAGCCGGTGGATCACCGTGTAGAAGATATCGGTGCGGATGCCGGCGCGGTCGGATACCGGCTCGACCGGGCGCCATTTCTCCAGCGGCCCCAGGATCAATGCCATCACCACGATCTGCACCAGGCCCACCAGCAGCCACTCGGTGCCGGTGAAGGCTTCCTCGGCATAGCGGCCAAACCCGAGGTCGTAGACCACGGGCAGCACCACGTCCTGGAACAGCGTGCCCTCGACCTGGCCGATCCAGCCGTTCAGCGTCTCCCACATCAGCGCCTGCCCTCCTTTTGCCCGACTGGCTGCGGCCTGGCGATCCAGTCGCGGTAGGCCGGGTGCTCGCGCAGCGTCGCGAAACAGAATCCCTTGCGCTCAAGGCCGGCGAGCAGCGGCTCCAGCACGCCGGGCGCCCACGGATCCTTGCGCGACCAGATGCCCAGGTGCGCCATGGTGATATCGCCGTCGCGCAGGTTGGCCAGCGCGCGTTCCAGCAGTGCCGCGTTGGGATAGCGGTCGGACGACAGCTCGTCGCCCAGGAACCCGGCCGGCGCCCAGCCGACGTGGCGGAAGCCGCACTGCTCGGCCCATTGCACCGTCTGCGGCGCGGTGCGCCCGCCCGGGGCGCGCCACAGCGGCACCATGGCGGCGCCGGTCATGCCGTGGAAGGCGTCGGCGCTGCGCCGCAGCTCCTGGCAGAATCCGGCCGCATCCATGGCCATGTCCTTGCCCGCCTGTGTGCCGAACTGCGGCCGCATGGTCACATGCCCGGCGCGCACGCTGCGCAGGTAGACATGGTCGAAGGTATGCGTGCCAAAGGCGTGGCCGTCGGCCACCAGCGACTTCCAGTACGGCGCCCAGGATGGGTCTAGCGAACTGTCCTGGCGCACGGTCGGCTCATTGGCCAGGAAGAACGTGGCGCGGATATGGTGGCGGCGCAGCGTATCGGCGATCAGCTGCGCCTGGCTCATGCTGCCTGTGTCGAAGGTCAGGTAAAGCGTGCCGGCCGGGCACGCCTTGGCGGCAGGCTTGGGCGCGTCAGCCGCCTGCAGCGCGGATGGCAGGCCGCAGGCAAGCGCCAGCGCAGCCAGCAGCCTGCCCAGCCGTCCGGATCGCGATGCCCTGGTGTCATCCATGGTTCCTGCCCTGCCCGATCAATACAGCGGCGCGCGCGTGCGGAAATAGATGCCGTGCGGCGAGCGCCCGACGCGCACGGTCTTGACCAGCTTGCGGCTGGCCACGTCGACCAGGCCGACCGCGCGCGCCCAGCGGAAGGTGACCCACAGCGTCTTGCCGTCGGCGGTCAGCTCCATGTCGTCCGGGCCCGGCGGCAGGCCGGTGATGTCGCCGACCTTGGTCAGCGTCTGCTGGTCGATGATGCTGATGCTGCTCGTGACCCGGTTGCTGAGGAACAGGTGGCGCTTGTCGCCGACCGCGCGGAAGTTGTGCGCGCCCTTGCCGGTCTGGATCTGCTTGACCACCGTGCGCGTGCGCCAGTCGATCACGGCCACGTAATCAGCCCCGGTCATGCCGACCAGCAGGTATTTCTGGTCCGGCGTGACCCAGATGCCCGCCGGCGCCGAGCCGGTTTCCATGCGCCACATCACGTTCTGCGTGACCAGGTCGATAGCCGCCACCTCATTGGAGTCCTGCAGCGTGATGAAGGCGATGCGGCTGTCGGCGGTAAAGGCGATATGGCTGGGGGTCTTGGCCAGCGGGAACTGCTTGGCCAGCTTCAGCGCCTTGCCGTCCCAGCGGTAGAGGTCGACACGGTCGAGCCGGTTGCCGGTGGCGACAAACCACTTCTGATCCGGCGAGAAGCCGATCTGGTACGGGTCGTCGACATTGGGCACGCGCTGCTGGACCTTGCCCGAGACCGGGTCCAGGAACACCAGGTCGTTGCCGACCGCGTTGGCAACGATCAGCGACTTGTCGTCCGGCGTTGCGATCAGGTGGTGCGGTTCCTTGCCGATCGGGAAGGTCTCCAGCACCTTCTGCGTATCCTTGTCGATCAGCGTGACGGTTGCATCACCTGAATTCAGGATCACCACCACTTCCGCCGATGCCGGTGCGGCCAGCAGGCCCAGCGCCAGGGCGCCCACCGTGAAACCACCAGCTACAACACGACGCAATGCGAACCGCAGCGCAAACATAAGACCCGCCAGAAGAAGACTGAACCGGCGATTCTAACGGTTGAGCACGAAAATCCGCTGACGCCGCGGCCGAACTCGATCAAGATTTTGGCAGATTGTTGCGCCGGAGCGACCATTTTCGGTTCGCCCCGGCATTGCGCCCCGCGCCGGCGCTCAGCGCTGCATCGATTCCCACACTTTCTGCAGCCGCTTGACCGACATCGGCACCGGTGTGCGCAGCTCCTGGGCGAACAGCGCGATGCGCAGCTCCTCCAGCATCCAGCGGAATTCCTCCAGCCGCGCGTCCTCGCCGCCGCGGCCCTGGGTGCGCAGCTGCTTTTCGGCCCGCTGCCACTGCTGCACCAGCGGCGCCATCTCCTGCGTGCGCTGGGTGTCGCGCGCCGGGTCGCCCTTGAGCTTGTCCACGCGCATGGCGATGCCCTTCAGGTAGCGCGGGAAATGGACCAGCTGCGTGTACGGGGTCTCGCCGACAAAGCGCTCGCCCATCAGCCGCCCGAGCTGCGCTTCCATGTCCGCATGAGGCCCGGCGAACGGCTTGGCCTGCAGCAGCTTGCGCGGCAGCCCGGCGTATTCGGCCAGGATGGTCCCCACCAGCCGCGCGATCTCCTGCGCCAGCAGCGACAGCCGGGTGCGGCCCTCGTCCTTGCGCGCATTGAACTCGGCCTCGTTGCGCGGCAGCGGCGCCTGCATGCAGGCACGCTCCAGCGCCAGCATCACGATCTGTTCGCGCAGCATCTCCTGCGTGCCCAGCGTCATGTACTGCATCGCCATCTGCTGCAGGCCCGGGATGTTCTTCTCGATGAACTTGACCTGCTCGCGCAGCTGCAGCGCAAACAGCCGGCGCAAGCCCAGGTGGTGGACGCGGGCGGCTTCCTGCGGGTCGTCGAAGACTTCCACGTCGCAGTGCGTGCAGCGGTCGACCAGCGCGGGGTAGCCGAACAGGGTCTGGCTGCCCTTGCGGATCTCCAGCAGCTCGGGCAGCTCACCGAAGCTCCACCCGGTCAGGCCCTCGTACTTGCCGGGCTCGGCCGCGGCCAGCGGCGCCGCCTGCTCCGGGGACTGGGTTGCCGCCTGTGCCGCGGCTTGCGCGGCCACCCGCTGGAACGACTGCTGCGCCTGCCCGCCCAGCTCGGCGCGCAACTGGGCCAGGTTGCGGCCCATCTCAAGCTGGCGGCCGTGCTCGTCGACCACCTTGAAGTTCATCGTATGGTGCGCGGGCAGCGTTTCCAGCTTGAAGTCGGCGCGCTTGACCATGGTGCCGGTCTGCTCGCGGATATCGGCGATCAGCATGTCCAGCAGCTCGCCCTCGCCAAGCGGCTGGCGCGCGACAAAGCCCGCGGCATATTCCGGCAGCGGCACGCAGTGGCGGCGCAGCTTCTGCGGCAGCGACTTGAGCAGCAGGTGCACCTTCTCCTTGATCATGCCCGGCACCAGCCAGTCGGCGCGCTCCTGGCGCACCTGGTTGAGTGCGTACAGCGGCACGGTCAGGGTCACGCCGTCGCGGTGGCTGCCTGGCTCGAAGTGGTAGGTCAGCCCCATGTCCACCCCGGCCACGTTCATGGCCTTGGGGAACAGGTCGGTGGTGATGCCGGCCGCCTCGTGCCGCATCAGCTCGTCGCGGTTCAGGTACAGCAGCTTGCGGTCCTTGCCGCTGTCTGCCTGGTACCACTGCTCGAAGCTGGCCTGCTGGCAGATGTCGGCGGGAATCGCGCGATCGTAGAAGGCGTAGATCAGTTCGTCGTCGACCAGCACGTCCTGGCGGCGAGACTTGTGCTCCAGGTTCTCGATCTCGCGCACCAGGCGCTGGTTGTGCGCATAGAACGGCAGGCGCGTGTCGAACTCGCCCTCGACCAGTGCACGGCGGATAAAGATCTCGCGCGCTTCCTGCGGGTTCATCGGGCCGTAGTGCACGCGCCGGTGCTGGTAGACCACCAGCCCGTACAGCGTGGCGCGCTCCAGCGCCAGCACCTGGCCCGCCTTCTTTTCCCAGTGCGGATCGCTCCAGCTGACCTTGAGCAGGTGGCGGCCCACCTGCTCCAGCCATTCCGGCTCGATGCGCGCCAGCGTGCGCGCGAACAGCCGGCTGGTCTCGACCAGCTCGGCCGCGACAATCCAGCGCCCGACCTTGCGCGCGATCAGCGAGCCCGGCCACAGGTGGAACTTGATGCCGCGCGCGCCCAGGTATTCGCGGCCCTTGCCGTCGCCATCCTCGATGCGGCAGCCGACATTGCCCAGCAGGCCGGTCAGCAGCGCCTTGTGCACCTGCTCATAGGTGGGCTCGCTGTCGTTCAGGCGCCAGCCCTGCTCGGTCACCGTGGTCAGCAGTTGCGAATGCACGTCGCGCCACTCGCGCAGCCGCAGGTGCGAAAGGAAGTGGGCGCGGCACTGGTCCTGCAGCTGGCGGTTGGACTTCTTGTGCGCGACCGCGTCCTCGAACCACTTCCACAGCTTGACCCAGCCCAGGAACTCGGACTTCTCGTCCATGAACTTGCGGTGGGCCTGGTCGGCGGCTTCCTGCGCCTCCTGCGGGCGGTCGCGCGGGTCCTGCACCGACAGCGCGCTGGCGATGACCAGCACCTCGCGCAGGCAGTGATGCTCGCGCGCGGCCAGGATCATGCGCGCTACGCGCGGGTCCAGCGGCAGCTTGGCCAGCTGGCGCCCGGTGCCGGTAAGCTGGTTGGCGTCGTCGACCGCGCCCAGTTCCTGCAGCAGCTGGTAGCCGTCGGCAACGGCGCGGCCCAGCGGCGGCTCGATAAACGGGAACGACTCGATCTCGGTCAGCCGCAGTGCCTTCATGCGCAGGATCACCGCGGCCAGCGACGAGCGCAGGATCTCTGGGTCGGTAAAGCGCGCCCGGCCGGCGAAATCGGACTCCTCATACAGCCGGATGCACACGCCGTTGGCAACCCGGCCGCAACGGCCGGCGCGCTGGTTGGCAGCGGCCTGCGAGATCGACTCGACCTGCAATTGCTCGACCTTGTTGCGGTACGAGTAGCGCTTGACCCGCGCCAGCCCGGTATCGACCACGTAGCGGATGCCCGGCACCGTCAGCGAGGTTTCGGCGACGTTGGTCGCCAGCACGATGCGCCGCGCGTTGGACGGCTTGAACACCCGCTCCTGCTCCTGCACCGACAGCCGCGCAAACAGCGGCAGGATCTCGGTATGCGGCGGGTGATGCTTGCGCAGCGCCTCGGCGGCTTCGCGGATCTCGCGCTCGCCGGGCAGGAACACCAGCACATCGCCGGGGCCGACGCGGCACAGCTCGTCGACCGCCTCGACAATGCCATCGTACAGGTCGCGCTCGCGCGCCTGCGGGCTGCGCGGCGCGCCCGCGGGCACGGCCTCGGTGATCGGGCGGTAGCGCACTTCCACCGGGTACAGGCGGCCGCTGACCTCGATCACCGGCGCCGGCTTGTCGCCCGAGGCGAAATGCTGGGCAAAGCGCTGGGCATCGATGGTGGCCGAGGTGATGATCACCTTCAGGTCCGGGCGCTTCGGCAGGATCTGGCGCAGGTAGCCGATCAGGAAGTCGATGTTCAGGCTGCGCTCGTGCGCCTCATCGATGATCAGCGTGTCGTAGGCGCGCAGCAGCGGATCGTTCTGAGTCTCGGCCAGCAGGATGCCGTCGGTCATCAGCTTGACCGACGCCCCCGACGACATGGTGTCGTTGAAACGCACCTGGTAGCCCACGTGCTCGCCCAGCGGCGTGCCGATCTCCTGCGCAATGCGCTTGGCGGTCGAGGTGGCGGCGATGCGCCGCGGCTGGGTGTGGCCGATCAGCCCCCCACCCTCGCGCCCCGGGCCGCGCCCGATCGACAGGCAGATCTTGGGCAGCTGGGTGGTCTTGCCCGAGCCGGTCTCGCCCGAGACGATCACCACCTGGTTGGCCAGCAGCGCCGCGGCGATCTCGTCGCGGCGGCCGGAGACCGGCAGGGCCTCCGGGAAGGTGATGGGCGGCAGCGGGTTGACCGGCCTTGGCGCACGCGGCGCACGCGCCTCGCGGGGACCGCGTGGCGGGCGCTGCCCGGCTTCACCGGCCGGCCGGGCAGCGGCTGGCTGCGCACGGACGTCCGGCTTCCTGGCCGGGCCTGGGGCCGGCCGGGGCTGAGTTGGGGAGGCTGGCTGAGCGGCACCGGCGCGCTGGCGCGGCGCGGCGGGTGGTTTAGGCTTGACGGGGCGTTGTTCTGACATTGGCCGGGATTATAATCCGCGGGATGAACGCCAGAACCGACGCGCCGCAGACGGCGCCTGCCTCCTCACCCGCCGCCCCCGTG
>NZ_JBYSZI010000030.1:0-83429 GCF_058787075.1 Cupriavidus sp. FW305-46 | reverse complement strand
CCCCCCTTCCGCATCGCCCCACCCAACGTAAGCTATATTTACGCCGTTCCCGTCACACCGGCGGGACCAAGGGAGATCCATCCATGAGTTCCGGCCAGTTAATTGAGAAAATCGCAGCCGTCTTCGCACTGATCGTGCTGATCGGCGGCTCGCTGCTGGTGCTCGCGCCGTTCACCACCGCGCTGCTGTGGGGCGCGATCCTGGCCTTCAGCTCGTGGTACCCGTATACGGTGCTGTCGCGCTGGCTGGGCAACCGGCGCAGCCTGGCAGCGTTGATCTGCGTGCTGCTGGCCACGGTCGTGGTGCTGGGTCCGTTCGTCTATGCCGGCGCCAGCTTCTCGGCGCACCTGGACGAACTGTCCGCGCTGGTTGACCGCTATAGGGAACACGGCATCCCGCAGCTGCCGGCCTGGCTGAGCAGCCTGCCCTATGTCGGCTCCTACCTGCAGAACTCCTGGAACAGCGTCATCAATGCCGATTCCGAGATGGTCGCCAACCTGCGCAAGCTGATCGCCCCGGTTGGCCACATGCTGCTGGGCGCCGGGCTGTCGATCGGCGCCGGGCTGGGCCAGCTGGCGCTGTCGATCATCCTGGCGTTCTTCTTCTACACCGGCGGCGAGCTTGCCATTGCCTGGTTGCGCGCGGGCATGCACCGCATCGCCGGCGAGCGCGCCGACCACTTGCTGGAGCTGGCCGGCAGCACCGTCAAGGGCGTGGTCTACGGCGTGCTGGGCACGGCCTTCATCCAGGCCGTGCTGGCCGGCATCGGCCTGTGGATCGCGGGCGTGCCGGGCGCGGCGATCCTTGGCTTCGTGACCTTCTTCCTGTCGGTGATCCCGGTCGGCCCGCCGCTGGTGTGGCTGCCGGCCGCGCTGTGGCTGTACCACACCGGCGCCACCGGCTGGGCCATCTTCCTGGTGGTATGGGGCGTGGGCGTGGTCAGCATGGCTGACAACATCGTCAAGCCGCTGCTGATCAGCAAGGGCACCGGCATGCCGCTGATCTGGATCATGCTGGGCGTGCTCGGCGGCGCGCTCGCGTTCGGCTTCCTGGGCGTGTTCATCGGCCCGACGCTGCTGGCAGTGGCCTATGCGCTGCTGCGCGACTGGACCATCGGCTCGCAGGCAGAGGTAAAGCAAGACCTGAAGCAGAGCGAGGCACTGGCGGCCGCGCCACCGGCGCCGGCCGTGGTCGACAACCCCGACGTCCCGCCGGCCACGACCGGCAAGCACCCCGGCTGATGGCAGGACACGACGCGCCCGGCGCGCCCGCCACCCCCGACCTCTCGCCGGCCGCGCTGCACCGGCTGGTGGCATGCGAATACTGTGACGCGGTCTACGAACGCACGCCGATCTCGCCCGGCGAGCGCGCGCTGTGCCTGCGCTGCGGCGGCCAGCTCTACCGCGAAAGCCGCCGCCAGTATCAACGGCTGCTGCCGCTGGTGATCACCGCGCTGATCCTGTTCCTGGTCTCAAACGCCTACCCGATCGTCGAGATGGACCTGCAGGGGGTCCGCACCCAGACCACGCTGCTGGGCGCCGTGCAGGCCCTGTACACCGACAAGATGGGGCTGGTGGCGGCACTGGTGTTCGCCACCACCATCCTTTTTCCTCTGTCCGAGATGCTGATGATGGCCTATCTGCTGGTGCCGATGGCGCAGCACCGCATGCCCGCCGGCTTCGACCGCATCGTGCGCGGCATCCGCCAGACCCGGCCCTGGGGCATGATCGAAGTCTTCATGATCGGCGTGCTGGTCACGCTGGTGAAGCTGTCCAGCATGGCGCGCGTGCTGCCCGGCATCGCGCTGTGGTCGTTCGCGGCGCTGGTGATCGTGCTGGCGGCGATGTTGTCGTTCGATCCGCGCGACCTCTGGCGCCATCTGGAAACACCCGATGACAACGCCGCGGGCGAGGAAGGCCGATGACGGACCAGCCGCAACCGCCTTCGCGGCGTCCCCGCCAGCCAGGCGGCCGCCTGGCCCGCCCGCGCCAGCTGGCGCGCGAGGTGGTGGCCGAGCTCACCGACGACGACGAGCGCAGTCCGCTGCCGCAGGTCCCGACCGCCAGCCGGCTGGGCCTGCTGTCGTGCCATGCCTGCGACCTGGTCAGCCCGCGCACACTGGAGGGCGAGCCCTGCCCGCGCTGCGGCGCCACCCTGCACCATCGCAAGCCCGACAGCCTGGCGCGCACCTGGGCTTTCCTGCTGGCCGCCTTTATCCTCTATATTCCGGCCAACGTGCTGCCGGTAATGGTGACGCAGTCCATCCTCGGCACGCAGCAGGACACCATCCTGTCCGGCGTGATCTACCTGTGGCTGTCCGGCTCGCACATGCTGGCCGGGCTGGTGCTGATCGCCAGCATCATCGTGCCGCTGCTGAAGATGGTGATCCTCACCTTCCTGCTGCTGTCCGTGCATTTCCGCTCGACCTGGCGGATCCGGCAGCAGACCCGGCTGTACGGGCTGGTGGAGGTGATCGGCCGCTGGTCGATGCTCGATATTTTCGTGGTGGCGCTGCTGGCCTCGCTGGTGCGGGCCGGGGCGCTGGCCACCATCATCCCAGGCGGCGGCGCCATGGCCTTCGGCGCGGTCGTGGTCATGACCATGCTGGCCTCGCTCAGCTTCGATCCGCGCCTGCTGTGGGATTCGCTGGAAGACAACAATGCCCGACACTGACAACCAAGCCTCCACGCCCTCGGCTTCGCCCCCGCCGGCACCACCGGGCCTGCCGCGGCCCGAACGACGGCGCCGCGCGCGCTGGCTGCCCTCGCTGGTCTGGCTGATCCCGATCGTCGCCGCGGTGGTCGGCATCTCGCTGCTGGTGCATACGCTGACCTCGCGCGGGCCGGAGATTACGGTCACCTTCCGCACCGCCGAGGGCCTGACGCCCGGCAAGACGGCGGTGCGCTACAAGGACGTCGACATCGGGCTGGTCAAGTCGGTGCGGCTGGCACGCGACCGCTCGCACGTGGTGGCGTCGATCGACCTGACCAAGGACGCCGAGAACTTCGCCGTGGCCGACACCCGCTTCTGGGTGGTGCGCCCGCGCTTTGCGGCCAGCGGCGTGTCCGGGCTGGAGACGCTGCTGTCGGGCGCCTATATCGGCGTGGACGCGGGCAAGTCGAATGAATCCGCGCGCGACTTCAAGGGGCTGGAAGTGCCGCCGGTGGTGACCACCGATGCCTCCGGCAAGCAGTTCGTGCTGCGCGCCTCCGAGCTGGGCTCGCTCGATATCGGCTCGCCGGTCTACTACCGGCGCGTGCTGGTGGGCCAGGTGGTGGCTTACCAGCTCGACCCCAACGGGCGCGACCTCACGCTGCGCGTGTTCGTCAACAAACCCTATGACAACCTGGTCACCGCGGACACGCGCTTCTGGCATGCCAGTGGCGTGGACCTGAAGCTCGATGCGGGCGGGCTCAAGCTGTCGACCCAGTCGCTGGTGACAGTGCTGCTGGGCGGTGTCGCCTTCCAGGCGCCGGACCACACCACTGCCACCGACGCCGCGTCCGAGAACACGCAGTTCCTGCTGGCCAACGACCAGGCCGAGGCGATGAAGGAGCCGGAAGAACTGGCGCCCACGCTGGCGGTGCTGAATTTCGACCAGTCCGTGCGCGGGCTCTCGCCGGGTGCACCGGTGGACTTCCGCGGCGTGATCGTGGGCCAGGTGCGTTCGATCGGCATCGAGTACCAGCGCGACAAGAGAGCATTCCGCATGCCCGTGGTGGTGGAGCTGTACCCGTCGCGCATGGGCTTCCGCGAACGCGATGTCGAAGACCGCGAGCGCGCGCGCAAGATCATCCAGGGGCTGCTGCAGCGTGGCATGCGCGCGCAGCTGCGCACCGGCAACCTGCTCACCGGCCAGCTCTACGTGGCGCTCGACTTCTTCCCGAAGGCGCCGCCGGCCAAGGTCGACCTGGACGCGCCGATCCCGGAATTCGCCACCACGCCTGGCACCTTCGACCAGCTGCAGGCGCAGGTGGGCGATATCGTCAACCGCATCGACAAGGTGCCGTTCGACCAGATCGGCCAGGACCTGCGCACCACGGTGGCCAGCCTGAACAAGACGCTGGCGACCGCCGACAAGCTGGTGCAGCAGCTCAACGGCGACGTCGCGCCGCAGGTGCTGGCCGCGCTGCAGGACGCGCGCAAGACCCTGACCGCGGCCAACGGCACGCTGGCCTCGGACGCGCCGCTGCAGCAGGACACGCGCCGCATGCTGCAGGAGCTGACGCGCACCGCCACGTCGCTGCGCACGCTGACCGATTACCTCGAACGCCACCCAGAAGCGCTGCTGCGCGGCAAGCCGGAGCAAGAATGATGAAGCGCCTTTCTATCACCAGCCTCCTCGCCGGCGCGCTGGCCGCGGCCGTGCTGGCCGGGTGCGCCTCGCCCGAGCCGCGCTACTACACGCTGGCGCAGGGCGCGGCCGCGCCGCTGCCGGCCACGACGACGCCGGCATCGACCAACACGCTATGGCTGGAAGTCGCGCCGGTGCGCGTGCCGGAGCGGCTCAACCGCCCGCAACTGGTGGTGCGCGATGGCGGCGATGCCGGCCTGCGCCTGCTGGACCTGGCGCGCTGGTCCGCGCCGCTGCCTGACGAGCTGCGCGACGCGCTGTCGCAACGCCTGCAGGCCACGCTGGGCGCGGTCGACACCTACCAGCAGGGGATGTCCGACGTGCAGCCGCTGTACCGGATCACCACGGAAGTGCTGCGCCTGGATGCCGACGTGGGCCAGCGTGCCGGCGCCACCATCAACTGGACCGTGCGGCGGCTGCCTGACGGCAAGGTGGTCAGCGGCCGCACCCAGGCAGAGCTGCCGGCGCCCGGCGCGGTCGATGGCGTCGTGGCGGCGTACCGCGAGATCGTCGCCACCACGGCGGCCGATATCGCAGCCGGGGTGCAGTCGCTGCAGCGCTAGTCGTCGCCCCACGCGGCCGCGTCGCGCTCGCGGCGCGCGGCCGCTTCAGCGGCGCGCCGGTGAATCGCCTCGGCCATCGCCGCCAGGCACTCGGCCGCCCCACCCTGCACCAGCTTCGCCGCACACGCCAGCATCAGGTTCTTGCCCAGCCCGAAATCCTCCACCACGAAGCCGCGCGTATCCAGCGGCGCGCCATCCTCGTCGGTGGCCACGGTGACGCGCTCGCGCAGCGTGCCCGCATCCGCGCTGTAGGCCCAGACCGGCTTCTGCAGCGCCACCGCAAAGCCCACCTCGAACGCGGTGCCGGAATCCGGCTCGCCCGGTCCGCGGAAATCGTCGAGGTTGGCCATCACCATGTCGGCGCGCCGCAGCAGCGCAAGATTGGCGTCATAGATCCAGCGCGCGGTGTCGGCGCCCGACAGGCCATCGGGCGCGGATTTGTCGAGTGGATACAGGCCGCTGAAGCCGTGCGCCGCGCACAGCGCCTTGAGGTGCTCGCCCCAGGCGCGCGCATCCTTGCGAAAGACGTCGAAGCCAGCCAGGTAGATGGTTTTCATGGCACGTGAAGTGGGGCGACAGGGATCAGGATCGCAGCATAACCCGCCGCTCGCGGGCGCGATACCACCTGCCTGCACGAACATCGCACAACTTGCGCGCGCACGCTTTGCCTGCTCCCTGCGCATGGGGGGCCCTTGCGCTACCATTGCCCGTCCCCTCCTTGCATCCCGCATCCCATGCCTGCTCCCCAGATCCTCCAGGTCGGCCCGCTCGCGCCGCAGACCAATGCCACCCTGCAGCAACAGTACGGCGCCGCGGCGCTGTGGCAGCAGGCCGATCCGATCGCGTGGGCGCGCAGCGAGGCCCAGTAGGTGCGCGTGGTGGTGACCTCGGCGCGCCACGGCTGCAGCGCGGCGCTGATCGATGCGCTGCCGCGCCTGGAAGCCATCGTCAGCTTCGGCGTGGGCTATGACGCGATCGCGCTGGATGCGGCCCGCGCGCGCGGCATCCAGGTCAGCAACACGCCCGACGTGCTCAACGACTGCGTTGCCGACCTGGCCTTCGGGCTGCTGCTGGACGCGGCGCGCGGCATCGCCCATGGCGACCGCTTCGTGCGCGCCGGGCGCTGGCCGCAGGGCGGCTTCCCGCTGACCACGCGCGTGTCGGGCAAGAAGCTCGGCATCCTCGGGCTGGGCCGCATCGGCGAGATCGTGGCGCGCCGCGCGCAGGGCTTCGACATGGAGATCGCCTACAACAACCGCAGCCCGCGCGAGGGCGCGCTGTGGCGCTTCGAGCCTGACCTGAAGGCGCTGGCGACGTGGGCCGACTTCCTGGTGGTGGCCACCGTCGGCGGGCCGTCGACGGCCGGGCTGGTATCGCGCGAGGTCATCGACGCCCTCGGGCCCAGGGGCATCCTGGTCAATGTGTCGCGCGGCAGCGTGATCGACGAGGCGGCAATGGTCGAGGCTCTGGTTGACGGGCGCCTGGGCGGCGCCGGCCTGGATGTGTTCCAGGACGAGCCCAACGTGCCGCCCGCGCTGCTGGCACTGGACAATGTCGTGCTGGCGCCGCACATGGCCAGCGGCACGCATGAAACGCGCGCCGCCATGACCGCGCTGACGCTGCAGAACCTAGATGCATTCCTGGCTGATGGCAGGGTGCTGACGCCAGTGCTGTAGACGGCTACCGCCGTGCCTATACTGGATGCACCGGCTCCAGCCCACTCTGCGGGCCGGCGTCAGGAGGCATCATGGCACGCAAGTTTATCGATTGCCGCGAGTTCCCGAGCGACACCCACTGCACGGTGGCAATGAGCGCCGACAGCGAAGACGAACTGCTCGAAGCCGCGGTCCAGCACGCGGTAGCGGTGCACCAGCATCAGGACACCCCTGAGTTGCGCACCCAGTTGAAGTCATTGTTCAAGGAAGGCATGCCGCCGGCGTGAAACCGGCACGGCTGGCGCCCGGGGGCGCCGGCTCCCACCCCTGGCCTCATTCGCAGTAGCTGATAAAGCACTTTAGCCACATCGAATACCCATGACCGCCGTCATGGCGCATCATTGACGCAGCGCTATATACAGACGTATATTGCGCATGACAGTCCACCCGCACGGGCCTTGCCGCACACGCCGGCCGGCCGATTCCCGAGGATTCCGATGTTTGCCCTTCGTTCCTGCCGCCGCGGGTTCCTGCTGGCCGCTTCCGTCGCCACGCTGGCGCTGGCCGCGCCGCCTGCCTTTGCCGCCGACCTGGTGGTGTCCGCGGCATCCAGCCTGACCAATGCCTTCAAGTCGCTGGCCGAGTCGTTCCAGCGCGCCCATCCCGGCACGCACGTGGTGCTGAACTTCGGCGCGTCCGACGTGCTGATGCAGCAGATCATCAAGGGCGCGCCGGCCGACGTGTTTGCCTCGGCCGACCAGGAGGCAATGAACAAGGCCGAGGCCGAGAAGGTGATCGCGCCGGCCTCGCGCCGCAACTTCGCCGCCAACCAGGTGGTGCTGATCGTGCCCGCGGACAGCAAGCTGGCCATCGCCTCGCTGCAGGACCTGACCCGCCCGGAAGTCAAGCGCATCGCCTACGGCAACCCGGCCTCGGTGCCGGTGGGCCGCTACACCCGCGGCGCGCTGGAAGCGGCCGGGTTGTGGGACGCCGTGGCCGCCAAGGGCGTGCCGGCGCAGAACGTGCGCCAGAGCCTGGACTACGTCGCGCGCGGCGAGGTCGAGGCCGGCTTCGTCTTTGCCACCGACGCCGCGGTGATGCCGGACAAGGTCAAGGTGGCAGTGCGCGTGCCAAGCCGCACGCCGGTGACCTACCCCATCGCCATCACCGGCCAGACGCGCCAGCAGAAGGAAGCGGCGCAGTTCGTCGACTACGTCGCCTCGCCGGAAGGCCAGGCCATCCTGTCGCGTTTCGGCTTCCAGAAGCCCTGACGGAGCGTTGCGCGCACCATGGACGCCGTCTGGGTACCGCTGCTGCTGTCGCTGAAGGTGGCCGGCTGGGCCACCGCGCTGAATGCCGTGCTCGGCGTCGGCGCGGCCTGGGCGCTGGCGCGCTGGCGCTCCCCGCTGCGCGACGTGGTCGATGCGGTGCTGACGCTGCCGCTGGTGCTGCCGCCCACGGTGCTCGGCTATTACCTGCTGGTGCTGGTCGGGCGCCGTGGCGTCTTCGGCGAGTGGCTGGCGCGCCTGGGCATCGAACTGGTCTTCACCTGGCAGGGCGCGGTGCTGGCCTCCACCATCGTCGCCTTCCCGCTGGTGCTCAAGTCCGCGCGCGCCGCCTTTGAAGGCGTGGACCATCAACTGGAAAACGCCGCCCGCGTGCTGGGCGTGCCCGAAGCCGGCATCTTCTTCCGTGTCACGCTGCCGCTGGCCGCGCGCGGCATCATCGCCGGCGTGCTGCTGGCCTTTGCCCGCGCGCTGGGCGAATTCGGCGCCACGCTGATGATCGCCGGCAACCTGCCCGGACGCACGCAGACGCTGTCAGTCGCCATCTATGAGGCGGTGCAGGCCGGCGACGACAACACCGCCAACCTGCTGGTGCTGGTGACCTCCGTCACCTGCGTGCTGCTGCTGGTGGTCGCCGGGCGCCTGGTGCCCGCCGCGGCGCGCAAGCCCGCTGAACTCTATGAACGCCGGCGCCTGCGCCCGCGCATCCGCTAAGCCGGGACCCGCCATGAGCATGCACGTCAGCATCCGCAAGCAGATGGTCTCGGCCGACCGCCACTTTGCACTGGATATCGATTTCGATTCGGCCAGCCGGCGCATTGCGCTGTTCGGGCCCTCGGGCGCCGGCAAGAGCCTGACGCTGCGCGCCATCGCCGGCCTGCTGGCACCGGACAGCGGCCGCATCGTGCTGAACGGCCGCACGCTGTTCGATGCCGACGCCGGCATCGACGTGCGCCCGCAAGAGCGCCGCGTGGCCTACCTGTTCCAGGAATATGCGCTGTTCCCGCACCTGACCGTGGGCCAGAACATCGGCTTCGGCCTGTCGCGCGGCTGGCGCAACCCGCGCCGTGGCGCCTTGCATCCGGAAGCGCAGCGCTGGATCGATGCCTTCGGCCTGGCCGACATCGTCGGCAACTACCCGGCGGAGATCTCCGGCGGCCAGAAGCAGCGCGTGGCACTGGCGCGCGCGCTGGTGGCGCAGCCCGACATCGTCTTGCTGGATGAACCCTTCTCTGCGCTCGACCCCGCGCTGCGCGCGCGCATGCGCGCTGAGTTGCGCACGCTGCAGGCCAGCCTGGATGTGCCGATGCTGGTGATCTCGCACGATCCCGCCGATGTCGAGGCGCTGGGCGACCACGTGCTGGAAATCCGCGAGGGCCGCATCTTCGGCAGCGGCACCAGCCGCCACCATCCGCCGGTCTACGCGCCGGTATCGGCGCGCGTGGCCTGAGCCGCGCGCAGCAGGTCGACATAGGCGCCTTCAATCAGGCTCGACGCGGGAATGCCCAGCCGCGCCAGCAATGCGTGGGCTTCGGCCACGCCGTTCTCCAGGCGCTCGTCTTCGGCCAGCACCACTTCCAATTCCAGGAAATCGCCAAGGTCCTCGACCCGGTCCAGGTGCACGCGCGTGCGGCCAGCCAGGTACAGCGTGCGCAGCTTGCGCACCCGCCCGCCTTCGCCATGCGCCGCGGCCAGCGCGGCGCGCAGGGTTTCCGGCGATTGCGTCGGCGACAGGATGTAGAAGCTCTCCTTCGGCCCCGCCTCGTCGGCACGCGCATAGAAGATCAGCTCGCCGCGGTCGGGCGCGAACTCGCGCAGCTTGAGCCGGCCGTTGGCACAGGGGAAGAAGGTATCGTCCTGGCAGATGTATTCGGGACCGCTGTCGGCCAGCGCTGCCGCATGCGGCAGCACGGCTTCGATACTATCAATGCGAGCCTTGATCTCGACGTTTCTTGGCATGCGTCTGTCTCCTTTTAATCAGCCCAGCAGCAGCCGCGCGGCAATCACCCACATGGTGATGCCGATCACCACTTCCAGCACCTGCCACGCGCGCGGCCGTGCAAACACCGGCCGCAGCAGCGCCGCGCCATAGCCCAGCGAAAAGAAGAACAGGAACGACGCGGTCATGGCACCCGCGGCAAACTCGCGCGCATTCCCTGCAAACTGCGTCGACACCGAGCCGATCAGCATCACCGTATCGAGATACACATGCGGATTGAGCCAGGTGAACGCCAGGCATACCGCCAGCGTCGCGCCCAGCGGCCGCGGCGCGGCGTCGCTGGGATCCAGCACCGCATTCGAGCGCCACGCGGCCAGGAAGCTGCGCGCGCCATACCAGATCAGGAAAGCCGCGCCGCCGTAGCGCATCGCCGCACCCAGCCAGGGCAGCTCGCGGATCATCACGGCAAAGCCGGAAACGCCCAGCAGGATCAGCAGCGCATCGGAAAGTGCGCACACCAGGCAGACCCAGAACACATGCTCGCGCCGCAACCCTTGTCGCAGCACGAAAGCATTCTGGGAACCGATGGCAAGAATCAGGGAAAGACCGAGGGAGAAGCCGGCCAGGGCGGCGTGCATTGGATATGGAACGGCTGTTTTTTTGGGTGGCTATTATTGCACGCCGGGGGCAGCCGCCATGCCCGCCCACCTTCCCATTCCTGCCGCAGGACTACCTCACGCCACTACCCCCAGGATCACGCTTGACGCCTTGAACACCGCCAGCGCAGCCACCCCCACCTGCAGCCCCAGCGCTTCCACACTGCCATTGGTCACGATCGCCGCAACCGTACCGCCGCCGTCGAGCTCGATCACCACCTCGGCGTTCACCGCGCCAGGCATCACGCGCGACACCACGCCCGGCAGCTGGTTGCGCGCCGACAGCCGCATCCCCGGATCGGGCAGCCCCACCAGCACCGACGATGCCTTGATCAGCGCAAACGCCTCCGCGCCCTCGGCCAGCGCCAGCGTTTCGACACTTTCATGCGTGATGGTGGCCACGATCTGCTGCCCGCCGGGCAGTTCCAGCACGACCTCGTCATTGACCGCGCCGCCGCGCACGCTGGCCACGCGCCCGAACAGCTTGTTGCGTGCACTGGTCTTGATCATCATTCGCCTCATCAGGTGGATATCGTCGGCCGCCCCTTCGCCCAGGAGCGACAGCTGCGCGACAAAGCGCTGGTGTTCATCTTCCAGCGCACGATAGGTGCGGATCAGTTGCTCGCCGCGCGCGGTCAGGTGCGTGCCGCCGCCGCCCTTGCCGCCGGCGGCGCGCACCACCAGCGGCTCGCCCGCGCTGTTGTTCATGGCATCGATGGCGTCCCACGCGGCCTTGTAGCTGATGCCGACCGCGCGCGCGGCCGCGGTGATCGAGCCGTGTTCGCCGATGGCGGCGAGCAGCGCGATGCGGTCCTTGCCGCCCCAGTCTTGCGAGCCGGAGCGGAACCAGATGGCTCCCTGGAGTTCAAGCATGGATGTCGGGTGCCGGTGGCCGGCACCGCAATGGAGTCATAGACGCGGCTATGGTAATCCGAATTGCGGATCGGTCCGGCGCACTCAGTCCTGGTGCGCGGCCTCATCCCCCTCGGCTGAGTCGGCAACCTCGCGCGGATGACCCGTCCCCATCACGTCGGCGACTTCCCGATAACGCCCCAGCCGCTCGCCTGCCAGCGGGCCCCCGACCGTCATCACGCGATGCACCGCCACCATCAGCTTGCGGCGGGTCTCGCGGTCCGGCACCAGTGCCGGCAGTGCCCGGATCGCGCGCTGCGGATCCAGCCTGACGATAAAGCTCTGCTGGCGCACCGCGGTCTTGAACGCAGCCAGGTCGGCCTGGCCGCCGGATTGCCCGGTGGCTTGCTGCTGTTCGCGCGCGATGCGGCGCAGCAGGTTGAACGGCCGCTCCTCGATGGCGCTGGGGCGATCGGCGACGTAGGCCAGCACGCGCACAAAGGCCTCCAGCGTGCCGCCCTGCCCGATCGCCGCCTCGGCATCATGCAGACGGCGCGCGGCCAGCTCCTTGCGCAGCGCCACAGTCACGGGCGACTCCAGGTTGGCCGGCGCCGGCGCGCGCAGCCCCACCAGCGCCGCCGTCGCCGGCGAAGCGTAGATCACCTCGAAGGCCCGCTCGTACCAGGCATCGCGCAGGTCGCGGAACTGGTCGAGCGCGCTGACGATCTGCGCCGAGGCCGCGTGCTCCAGCGTCAGCAGTGGATTGTCCGCCGATACCGGCGCGCGATGCTCGCGCACCAGCGGCGCCAGCGCGCCGATCCACGCCATCCATGGGTTCACGTCGGTCGCCAGCTCGCGCTCCAGCCGCGCGGGATGCAGCGCGCGCAGCCACTGCGCGCTCACTTCGTTGGACATGGCGCGTACCCACGGCGAGGCGAAGGTGTCGTAGATATGCTGGTTGACCTCGGCCACGCGCCGCACCACCTCGAAGGCGCGCTCGTCGTCGCGGCCGTCGTCCAGCGCCAGGATGTCGGCAATGCCGCGGCGCTCGAAGCGCATCAGGTAGCGCCCTTCGACCAGGTCGCGGTGCCGCAGGTCGGGCGCGACGTCTTCGATCTTCGCCTCGTACAGGCCCGGCGGCAGCACGTCGATCAGGTCCAGTGCGCAGAACAGTTCGCTGTGCTCGCGGTTGGCCACGCCCGCGGAGACAAAAATGCCGAGGTGGCCCACGGTCGGGTGCAGGCAGTAGACGATCACCTGGTCGTTGGCGACCAGTTCCTCATCGCTCGCGTACAGGTCCGGGATCCAGTTCAGCGCCTGCTGCGGCGGCGTAATGTTGTCCCCCCAGGAGGCAAAGATGATCACCGGCGAGCGCACGTTGCGCAGGTCCACCACGGTCGTGCCGTCGGTGCTGCGCACCTCGCCCGCGGTGAGCCGGTTGCCGACGAACAGCTTCTGCACGATCCAGTCGATCTCGGCGCGGTTCATCAGGAAGTGGCCACCCCACCAGCGCTCGAAGTCGAGGAAGCGCGGGCCTTCGGTGTCGGCCTTCGCATAGACGTCGTAGAGCTTCTCCCACAGTGTATTGGCGGGATTGAGCTGTTCGAAGTTCTCCACCAGCCAGGCGCCGTCGAAGCGGCCATTGCCCAGGTCAGCAATCAGCGAGGCCAGCCACGAACCGCCCAGCAAGCCGCCGCTGTAGCGCATCGGGTTGCGCCCGCGCACGCCGGACCAGTACGCCAGCGGCGCGCCGGCCAGCAGCAACGGGCCGGTGCGCTCCGGCGCCACCGCGGCCAGCATCATCAGCGCCCAGCCGGCCTGGCAGTTGCCGATGATGAAGGGCTTGCCCGGTGCATCCGGGTGGCGCTCGCCAACGATCTGCAGGAAGGCAGCCTCGGCGCGCGCCACCGATTCGATGGTCTGGCCCGGGCAGGGCTCGTAGAAGAAGGTGATGAAATAGCACGGATGACCGGTGCGCAGCGCGATGCCGATCTCGCTGTCGGCCTTGAAACCGCCGATGCCGGGGCCGTGGCCTGCGCGCGGGTCGATCACCACGAAGGGGCGCAGGGCGGGATCGGTCGGGCTGTCCGCCGGCGGCACGATGCGCAGCAGCGCGTAGTTGGCGGGTTCAGGCAGCTGGCGGCCATCGGCCAGCAGTTCGTGCTCGAACACCAGCACGGGTGGCATGCCCTCAAGCTCATGCTCGGCGGACTCGTTGCCGCGCTGGCGCAGGATGTCGAGCAGCAGCACGGTGCGCTGCCAGGCGTCGAGGGCGTATTCCAGCGCCGGCTGTGCCAGTGCCGCGAACGGGTTGGCGTGCGCGGACAGACTGGTAGCGGTCGAGGTGGCGCTGCTGTCCCGCGGCAGGTCGGCGCGTTCACGTGCGGTCATTCCACTCCCCTGGTTGGCGCCCCGTCCGGCGTATCCGCGCGCTTGGCGGCGCGGCCGGAGTGACGCATGTTGCTATGCAACAAAGCCAAGCGTACCAGCCGCTGCCATGCGGTGCAACCCAGAGACCGGTTGCGCGCAATGCCACACTGTTGGTGCGCCGCGCGGTCATCGACTGGAAAGACTCGTCGCCTATACTGGCGCAGGGCGCTTTGCGCATTGCAGCAATCGCGCACCCGCGCGCGGCCGGCGCCAGGCTCGACGCAATGACGCGGGCCGGGTACCCTAGCCGCTGCCTCGCTCACGGAACATCGTCATGACCGCTGCCTCGCCTGCCACGTCCGCCATGTCCGAACTTGCCGCGCCCGCCGCAGACGCGCCGGACAAATACGCCACACTGCTGGCGCGCTGCGCGGGGCTGCCGCCCATCCCCACCGCGGTGGCGCATCCGTGCGACGCCGCCTCGCTGGGCGGCGCGCTGCAAGCGGCGGAACTGGGCCTGATCGTGCCGATCCTGGTGGGCCCTGCCGCGCGCATCCGGCAGGTGGCGGCAGAGCACGGCATGGCGCTGGGCAACACCATCGTCATCGACACGGCGCACAGCCACGACTCGGCCGAACGCGCGGTCGAAGCCGTGCGCGCCGGCGACGCCGAGCTGCTGATGAAGGGCAGCCTGCACACCGACGAGCTGCTGCACGCGGTCACTGCCACGGCCAGCGGGCTGCGCACCGGGCGGCGCCTGTCGCATGTGTTCGCAATGGACGTGCCGCGCTACCACAAGCCGCTGTTCATCACCGATGCGGCGGTCAACATCTTCCCCACGCTCAACGAGAAGGC
The DNA here is from genome assembly GCF_058787075.1 of Cupriavidus sp. FW305-46. Taxonomy (NCBI): domain Bacteria; kingdom Pseudomonadati; phylum Pseudomonadota; class Betaproteobacteria; order Burkholderiales; family Burkholderiaceae; genus Cupriavidus; species Cupriavidus sp. FW305-46. The sequence continues at coordinate 68,899 of NZ_JBYSZI010000030.1, read as the reverse complement.
AGATATCTGCCGCAATGCCATCGACCTGGTGCGCATGCTGGGCATCGAGCAGCCCAAGGTGGCGATCCTGTCGGCAGTGGAAACCGTCACCGACAAGATCCCCTCCACCATCGACGCCGCGGCGCTGTGCACCATGGCACGGCGCGGCCAGATCACCGGCGGCATGCTGGACGGCCCGCTCGCCTTCGACAACGCCATCAGCCGCGAGGCCGCCATCACCAAGGGCATCGACTCGGACGTGGCCGGCGACCCCGACATCCTGCTGGTGCCGGACCTGGAAGCGGGCAATATGCTGGCCAAGCAGCTGACCTTCCTGGCCGGCGCCGAAGCCGCCGGCATCGTGCTGGGCGCGCGCGTGCCCATCATCCTCACCAGCCGGGCCGACAGCGTGCGCGCGCGCATCGGCAGCTGCGCCATTGCCGTGCTGCTGGCCCATGCGCGCCGCAGCGCCGCAGCCGCGGCGCAGGTCTGAGCCGTGCCCGTGCAGCCCTTGCGCAACCACTTGGGAGTCCCTCCAGCGTGACCGCCATCCATCCCGCCGTGCATCCCGTCATCCTCGTTGTCAACGCCGGCTCGTCCAGCGTCAAGGTCTCGGTCTACGCCGTGCCCGACGCCGCGCATGGCAATGCCGACATCAACCCGGTGCTGAGCGCGCACGGCCAGATCGAGGGCATCGGCGTGGCGCCGCGCCTGACCGCGCGCATGGCCGACGGGCGCGTGGTCGCCGACGAGACCTTCCCGCAGGCCCAGGTGGCCGACCACGACGCCGCCTTCCGCCTGGTGCGGCTGGTACTGAGCGTGGGCCTGCGCGACAACCCGCCGGTGGCGATCGGCCATCGCGTCGTACATGGCGGCGCCGACTATGCGCAGGCCGTGCGCATCGACGACGAGGTGATCGCAAAGCTGGAGGCACTGGTGCCGCTGGCACCGCTGCACCAGCCGCACAACCTGACTGCCATCCGCGCGGTGCGCGAAGCCGTGCCGGACCTGCTGCAGGTGGCCTGCTTCGACACCGCCTTCCATGCCGGCCACGACGTGCTGGCGCAGCTGATGGCGCTGCCCTACGCGTACTACGAGCGCGGCATCCGGCGCTACGGCTTCCACGGACTGTCGTACGAGTACATCGCGCGCCGGCTGCGCCAGGTCGCGCCCGACCTGGCCGAGGGCCGCGTGATCGTGGCGCACCTGGGCAACGGCGCCAGCCTGTGCGCCATGCGCAACGGCCGCAGCGTGGAAAGCACCATGGGCCTGACCGCGCTCGACGGCCTGCCCATGGGCACGCGCTGCGGCTCGGTCGATCCCGGCGCGCTGCTGTGGCTGGCGCAGCAGGGCATGAAGCCGGCCGAGATCCAGGCGATGCTGTACCAGGAATCCGGGCTGAAGGGACTGTCAGGCGTGAGCAGCGACATGCGCGCGCTGCTGGCCAGCGATGCGCCGCGCGCGCGGCTGGCGCTGGACTTCTACGCCTACCGCGCCGCGCAGGAGATCGGCAAGCTCGCCACCACGCTGGGCGGCCTTGACGCGCTGGTGTTCACCGCGGGCATCGGCGCCAACTCGCCGCCGGTGCGCGCACGCACCTGCGAACACCTGGCGGGCCTGTTCGGCATCGCGCTCGACGGCGGCGCCAACGGCGAGAACAGCCAGCGCATCAGCCGCGACGACAGCCGCGTGCCGGTGCTGGTGCTGCCGACCGATGAAGAAGGGATGATTGCGCTGAACACCGCCCGCATCCTGCGCGGATGCGGGCAGCTCTGAGTCAGCCTGCCAGGTAGTGCCCGCGCAGCTGCGCGACGTCCACTTCGAGCGCGTCGCGCAGGTAGTTGTCGACGCTGCCCCAGCCCGCGTCGATGGCCTGCATCGACGCATCGAGATAGCTGGCGCGGACTTCCAGCAGCGGCGTCATCACTGCGGGGGCCACGCCAAGCCCGGCCATGCGCGCCAGCGCAGACTGGTTGAACTGCGCATTGCGCTGGTTCGACTCCAGGTAGTTGGCCAGGATATCGTCCTGCGCCACGCCCAGCGCCGCCAGCAACAACAGTGCGGCAAAGCCGGTGCGATCCTTGCCGGCGGTGCAGTGGAACAGCAGCGTCTTGCCGCCCTGCGCGGTGCGCATGAAGCCGGCGAAGGCGTCGCGGTAGCGCACCGGGAAGTCGCCATAGACCTCCAGCATGAAGGCATCCATCTGTGCCGGCGTGCTGGCGCGCAGGCGCGGCATCAGCACGTCCATCGCCATGCTGCCCTCCAGCACCGGCGCCGCCACCCAGTGGAAGCGCTGGCCGAAGGCGGCCTCTTCAGGCGACTTCTCGCCGGGCGAACGGAAATCCACCACCATGTCGAGCCCGAGCGTCTGCAGCCGCTCCAGGTCCGCCGCGCTGGCCAGCGCGGGGTTGCCGCTGCGGTACAGGCGCCCCTGGCGCACGCGGCGTCCGCCCGCGCCGGCCAGGCCGCCCAGGTCGCGCGCATTGCTGATGGTGTCGAATGCCAGGTCATGCCGGCCCTGCACGCTGGCCGCGGCCGCAGCCTGCGGCACGACAGCATGGGCGGACAGGCATCCTGCGCGTTGAAGCCACTTGATCATTGTTCTTTCCCGATTGTCCTTGCGATGCGGGCCGATGCCGTGCCGGCGCTTCAGCGCGCGCGGTACGCCGGCACATGCCAGCGCAGGTGGCAGCCGGCGATATAGCGCCGGTCCAGCCGCGCCACCAGCTTCCACACCGTCAGCGCACTGGCATCGATATCGACCCACGCCCACGGGTGCTTCGGGTCGCCCGCTTCCACCAGTTCCACCGAACGGATCTTCGCATACCGCGCCAGCGCCTCGCGCAGTGCCGCCGCGTCCAGGCCTGCTTTCAGTCCACGTACTAAAACCTTCATGGTCGGCTCCAATTATTTCAGATCACTCCCGCTCATGCATCACCCGGCCGGGGCCCTGGTGGCGCGCTTGCGCACACACACCGCCGCCAGCCTTATGTGGCGAGCTTCTCACTGGTATGACGCCTGCGGCGACTCGGGTATCCATTGATCATGCGTGGACTTGATCCTGCTCATGGCGGGCGGAAATAGCTTGGGATCGCCCTCGACAGGGCCGGCTGCCGGTCGGAAAATTCCTATCATGTCGAACGCGGCGGCCACGCCAGCAGCGAGGCCGCTCCGGGCACACCGCACACGGATGCCGTCTCGCGACCGACACCTGCCTGTCCTGCCGGCCGCGCTGTCCCAGCGCCGGCGCGCCGCACTGTCCGCCGAGAGCCGTCCGAGCCAGGTGCACCCGGGTACCGACCAGGACCACCAACCAAGGATGCCGGCGATGACAGATACTTCCGCCTCCCCCCCTTCCGCCCCTTCCGCCGCGGCTGCCCAGGCTGTCGTGCCGGCGCCGAAACTCACGCTGCACTGGGGCCTGTTCGCCGCCGTTGCCGCGTTGCTGGCGGTCCTGGCGATTCCGCAGCCCGAAGGCCTGACCGTCGCCGGCCAGCGCATGCTGGCGATCCTCGCCTTCGCCATCGTGGTGTGGATCACCGAGGCGGTGTCATATGAGACCAGCGCCATCATGATCACCTCGCTGATGGCGGGGCTGATCGGCTTTGCGCCGACCGTCAACGACCCCTCGGTGCAGTACGGCACCTCGAAAGCGCTCGGCATGGCGCTGGCCGGGTTCTCCAACACTGCGCTGGCACTGGTCGCCGCGGCGCTGTTCATCTCCGCGGCGATGACCGTGACCGGGCTGGACCGGCGCATCGCGCTGGTGACGCTGTCTGCCATTGGCACCAGCACGCGCCGCATCCTGATCGGCACGATCGCCGTCACCATCGCGCTGAGCCTGGTGGTGCCCAGCGCCACCGCGCGCAGTGCGTGCGTGGTGCCGATCATGATGGGCGTGATTGCAGCGTTCGGCGTCGACAAGAAGTCCAATATCGCCGCCGGCATCATGATCACGGTGGCGCAGGCCACCAGCATCTGGAACGTCGGCATCCAGACTGCCGCGGCGCAGAACCTGCTGACGGTGGGCTTCATGGACAAGCTGCTGGGCGAGCGCATCACCTGGCTGCAATGGCTGATCGCGGGCGCGCCATGGGCCATCGCAATGTCGGTGGTGCTGTATTTCCTGGTGCGCTTGCTGCTGCCCGCCGAAACCGACGCCATCCCCGGCGGCAAGGAAGCCGTGCAGCGCGAGCTGTCGGCCCTCGGCCCCATGAGCGCGCCGCAGAAGCGGCTGGCCGCGGTATCGCTGGGCCTGCTGCTGTTCTGGGCCACCGAAGGCAAGCTGCACAGCTTCGACACCGCCACCGTGACCTTCGTCGGCCTGGTGATCCTGATGATGCCGCGCATCGGCGTGATGGACTGGAAGACCATGCAGCAACGCACGCCGTGGGGCACGCTGATCGTGTTCGGCGTCGGCATCAGCCTGGGCACGGCGCTGCTGTCCACCAACGCCGGCCAGTGGCTGGGGCAGTTCGTGGTCACGCACTCCGGGCTGGCGGCGCACGGCGCGCTGCTGGTGTTTGCGATCCTGTCGGCCTTCCTGATCCTGATCCATCTCGGCTTTGCCAGCGCCACCGCGCTGACCGCGGCACTGCTGCCAATCCTGATCGCGGTGCTGCAGACACTGCCCGGCGACATCAACCGCGTGGGCATGACCATGCTGCTGGGCTTTACCGTCAGCTTCGGCTTTATCCTGCCGATCAACGCGCCGCAGAACATGGTGTGCCTGGGCACGGAAACCTTCAACGGCCGCCAGTTCGCGCGCATCGGCATCCCCGTGACGATCATCGGCTACGCCATGATGCTGCTGTTCGCAGCCACCTACTGGCGCTGGCTGGGCTGGGTCTGAGGAGGCACCATCCAGCCGGACAACCCGCTGCGGACCTGGGCCTGGACTGGCAGAGCGCCGAAGTCGAGGCTTTGATCCGGCCATCTGGCGCACTCGCTCAACGTGGCCGTGCCCACGGCCTGAAGACGCCGCCTGCGGCGGGACTCGCACCCTGCCGCACACGGCTGGCACAATACGTGCCATGAAAAGCCTCTGGTCCGCCTTCATCAAGCTGCTGGTGCTCGCCGTGATCGGCGGCGCGCTGCTGGCCGCCATCGCCATCCTGGCCGCCAACCGTCAGCTGCCGTCGCTCGACGCCCTCACCGCCTTCCGCCACACGCCCGACTACGTGCCCATCGGCAAGATCCCGCGCGAGCTGACCGACGCCGTGGTGGCGATCGAGGATGAGCGCTTCTACGTGCATGACGGCATCGACTACATCGGCGTCGTCCGTGCCGGCGTTGCCAACCTGTCGGACGAGCTGTCGCAGGGGGCATCGACCATCACCATGCAGGTGGCACGCAATTTCTACCTGTCGCGGGACAAGACCTATACCCGCAAGCTGTACGAGGTGCTGCTGTCATACCGGATCGAAAAGGCACTGACGAAGGACGAGATCCTGGAGCTGTACATGAACAAGATCTACCTGGGCCAGGGGGCGTATGGCTTTGCCGATGCGGCGCGGACTTACTTTGGCAAGCGGCTGGATCAGTTGACGCTGGCTGAGTGTGCGATGCTTGCCGGGCTGCCCAAGGCGCCGTCGGCTAATAATCCGGTGGCGAATCCGAGGCGGGCGCGGCAGCGGCAGGTTTATATCCTGCAGCGGATGCTGGAGCTTGGACGGATCTCGCGAGGAGAGTATGACGGGGCATTGCTGGAGCCGTTGAGGCTGAGGTAAGCCGTCGGTGATGGCGCTGGCAGAAGATTCCCCCCTGGAGGAAGGATCAGAGTCCGGCCGCGATCCGGCGAATGGAAGCAACGCCGTCAATTTCGATAGCGCAGTGCGCAGCGGACTGCCAAACGCTGCCAAGGCTGCCATCGCGCAACAGGCCCGGGGGCCAGTCGTCTCGCGTTGACTTTGGCCCGATAACGCCGTCGCTTGACGCGCCAGGCCGGGATGCATCGGCCAGCCGCCTGAGCGAAAGCTGGATACGATCCCGCCAACCAGGCCGGTGGCGGGCCCAGAGGTCATCTACCGCGGCAGCCAGGCCGGTTCGGCCCGCCATGCGCGTGTGGTCGTGCACGATTTGCACCAAATCGGTAAGCCACTGCGCGGGCGCGGCAAGGATATGACCGGCCCATTGCGCGCTCGCGGCCTGCCAGACCACCAGCGGATAGCGGCGCCCAACCCGGTCATGCGATGCAGCGAGGACACCGAGCAGGTAGCTGCTCTCGCTGGGAAACTGCAGGCCGCGCGGCCGCAGGATGAAGAGGCATGGTTCAGACGGGCGCAAGCGGGACTGAACCGAGAGACTGGGCGGGGTCAGGTGCAGCCAATGCCGGACGCTGCCGCCCGCGGAATGCGACGCCGCCCTCGCCGGGAATTCGTCGTCCCGATGATCGAACCAGCTCCGCCACGCCTGCACCTGGTCCAGCGACGCATTGTGGCGGACAAAGTCTCCCAGCGCTGGCAGCTTGCCGAAAATCGACGGCGCCGTGATCACCCGGACCTCCCGGGACACTGGAAGCCCTGCAGCAGCCCGGTGGTCCAGGGGTTGGCGAGGCTGCCGGTATTGATATCGAGCTTCGCCTTGCGGCCGTCGAAGTCATATTCGGCCATGAAGTGGCTGGCGCTAGCGGAGCCGGCGAGCCTGCCCTTGGCAATCACCCGCATCAGGGCCCACGGGCCGTTGGCGGCCAGCGTCGAGGTATCCGGACGAATCCGGGGGCTGGCAGTGATCTCAGCCCCTTGCCCGCCCCGCGGTCCCGGCCAGGTCACCTTGAGCGGGATGACCGGACCGTGCACGTAACGCTGGCTCTGTCCGTCGAAGTCCATGTTCAGCTCGACGATTTCGGGATCGAGTTCCACCACCTTCAGGTCCACCTTCCAGGCCATCTTCTTCGCTCCCGGATCCCGGAAGAACACTTCCCGGATTTCCCTGGCGCGCTGGAACGGCACCAGACTCGGGCCAGCCACGGGCGGCACGTCGGGGGCGGTCAACTTGTAGCGCCAAGGCGAGATGGTGGTATCCACGTGCGGCGCCAACACCTTCTGGAAAAAGTCGTCCAGCACTCCGCCCGCGGCGAAGACGCGCGCAAAGTCTTCCGGGTCCACGTCCTGCATCGACGTCGGCGTGAACGGATACTTGCCGTCGATGGCGCCGCGGCAGCTCTCGCCGATGACGGCGTCCATCTGCGCAATCAGGATATCGCCCACGCCCTTGTTGACGTCCCTGGCGCCCTGCACGACCAGGTCGGCCAGCACCGCCTGGAAGGGTGCCGGCAACTTCGCCGCCTCCATGCGCAACTGCTCGCCTGCGTCCGCGGGCGGCGGCAGGTTCCGGGTGCTCAGCGCGTTATTGGCCACTACCAGACTGGTGTAGTAAGCATTGACGATGCCGGCAATCGCATCCAGCTGCGGCTTGCCGGCGGTGTCCCGCGCGCCTGGCGCCGCCGCGTCGGCCTGGCCGGTAACCACTTCGCGCAGCGCGGCGAAGCGGTTATCGACCAGCTCGCGTTCCTGACGGGCCTCGGCACGCATGCTCAGAGCACTGGTTTTGTCGGCCTTCTTGTCCAGCGCTGACAACGCCTTCTCCGCAAGGGACTTTTCCTCGGGCTCGAGCGGGCGGCTGAGCGTCGTTTCTTGCACCGCTGCCCTGCCCAGCCGGGCAAGCGGTGAATCCGGCGCGGCAAAGTTGCGCAGGATCTCCAGGTCAAAGGCCAGGTTGCTTCCCGTCACGGTCCGGATGTCACCCAGAAACTTCTCCCAGTTCCGGGCATATTCGCTCAGGTAAAGGCGCCGGATCTCGCGCGTGAGCGGATCATTGCCCGTGAGCCGGCCGACGGCATTGTCAGCCGTTTTTTTTTGAGCGCCAGGCCCTGTTCCACGCCCCATCACCCAAATGTCGACCGCCTGCGCCCTGGCGACAAACTCCGGCAAGCGGACATTGAACAGGTCGTGGTAGCCGGCATAGGTAAAAAGCCCCGGAATACCGCGCTCCAGCGGCTCACCGCTGGCCCGGGTAAAGACCGTGCCGGCCTGGGGACCGACCGCGCGCACCAGCGTGAAATCCTGCGGTGCTTCTTCCATCATGGCCGCCTTGGCGCGGTCATACAGGCGTTCGACCGAGGTATCGCTGTCCAGGAAATCGCGCGCCGAGCGGATCAGTGCCTCGTTCTTTGCGTAGGGCGACAAGACCGGCCGGCTGCCATCGAGCAGGCTGTCCAGATGCTCCAGCACCGCCACGCGGCCACCAAAGGCATCCGCCCCGTTGCCCGTCGCCCAGTCGCTGCGCACCCAGCTACGCACGTCGGATGCGTTGAACTTGTCCTTGTCATGCAGCATCAGGTAGACCCGCAGGGTGTCGTAGGCCTGCTTGGCGTCGCGCTGACTGACCGCCGTTGACAGCACCGCTTCGACCCGGCGCACCAGGTACGGCACCAGCAGGTTGTCCTGCAACCTGGTATGGGTCAAGGTCGCGGCGCCCAGCACCGGCGCCACGCTGTACAGGCCGTAGCGCCAGTCGGCAGAAGGATTGACCAGATCCAGGCCGGCGTAGGCAGGCAGGTCGCGGGCCGCTCCCAACACCTCCGGCATCGAATCAGGCTGCGGCTTCTTGTAAAACGCCGTTACCGTGGCGGCCAGCGCCTTGGCTTTCTCCTGCACCACGTCAAGGTAGCTGCGGTTATGGCCGAAACTGGCATATAACGCCCCCACCAGCCACAGGAAGATCACCAACGCCAGCGCATGCCCGAGCAGGCGCAGCAGGCGGAAGCGGAATTCCCAGCGCAGGTTTGGCTTCACCATGTGGGCTTCCGGCACGATGATGCGTTTGAAGACATCCTGCAGGAAGTAGCTGCGGTTGCCGGCGGGCTGATCCGTGGCTGCGCCGGCAGCCTGGGTACCGGACTGTCCCGTGCCGCGCACCTGCCTGATGACAGTACCCGCATCCGCGACCACCGCCTCCCCGGTTTGCGCGGCGCTGGTGAAGTACACGCCGCGCAGCATTGCGTTCCGCTCGGTATCGTCGTACCGCGAATCCAGGAATATCTGCTCCAGCATCGCGACAAGCGGTTCTGTCACGCTCGCAAGCTCATCGCTCAGGGCGTACAGCGCCTTGCGCCGGCTCAGGTCAAATTCCTCATACAGCCGTCCGTCCAGCCCCGTCTCCAACCGCGTCACCAGAGACCGCATCTCCTCCCGGCACAGTGCGGAGACATCCACAGCGGGCTGTCCCCGCCGCCGCTTCGCCGCGACGGGCAAGGTGAAGCCCCAGGGCTGCGACCGCCCCTCGCTGGTCAGGTACTGGAAGTAGTCGGCAAAACCGGCGAGCTGGTCGAGCTTGGTCACCAGCACGTAGATGGGAAACTGGATACCCAACTCCTCGCGCAGTTCGGCCAGGCGTGCCCGGATCCTGGACGCTTCGGCCACCCGCGCCTCCTTGGAGTGCCGAAGCAGGTCCTCCACGCTGATGGTCACCAGCGCGCCGTTGATCGGGGCGCGGGGGCGATATTTGCGCAGCAGGCCGAGGAATCCCTTCCATTCTGCCGGGTCGATCGCCGAACCCGCTTCCTGCGCGGTGTAGCGGCCTGCCGTGTCGATCAGCACCGCCTCATTGGTGAACCACCAATCCGTCTGCTCGGTGCCATGCCGCGCGCGGGCCGCCAGGCTCATCTGCTCCGCGATGGGGAATTGCAGCCCGGCATTCAGCAACGCTGTCGTCTTGCCGGCCCCCGGCACGCCGAACATCATGTACCAGGGCAGTTCGTAGAGATAGCGGCGGCCCTCGAACAGGCGAGCAATCCGGCTACCGGTGCGCATGCTCCTGAGCTGCCCCAGCGCAGTCTGAATAGCCGCATTCAGCTTGGCGATTTCATCCCTGGCCACGACTTCCTGCCGCTTGCCGCCAAAGTTCAGCAGGCTCTCGACCAAGGTCTTGTCCGTGCGTGCGCGCTGCCAAAGCAGGTACAACAGGTACGCGGCAAATACAAACACAATCGCCGCGATCAGCAGAATACGCATCGAATCAGGCTTCAGCGGATGCGTGGCACCAATGGCCAGCAACGGGCCGGCATGCCAGATCAGCAGGCACAGCGCGGCGACTCCGATGGTGGAGACCGGCCAGCCAAGCAACCAGAACAGTGTCAGCGCCAGCAGCAGCACGATCAGCGTGACGCGCGCGCCGATGCCCGCCAGCGGATGCATGCCGTTGAAACCGAGAAGCGGCCCGATAAACCAGATGGCAGCCGCGACCATAAGCCCGGCAATGAGAGCGAGCGTCTGCCGGGAGAACAACACCGCACCAATACGTTTGAGGAATTCCATGCCTTGACCTTGACCCCGATTACTGCGTTACCACGATCTCGACCCGGCGATTCCTTGCCCGGGCGGCTGGCGACTTGTTGTCGGTAAGCGGCTCGGAATCGCCCTTACCAATCGCTTCAAGGCGACTCTTTGCGACGCCCTTGCTGGCCAGGTACTCGGTCACTGTCGCAGCGCGCTCTTCCGACAGCACCTGGTTTGACGGGTACCTGGCCGTTTTGATGGGAACGTTGTCGCTGTGACCGATCACCGTCACCTTGCCGGTGACCTTGTTGATCTCCGCAGCCACCTTGTCCAGCAACGGCAGGATCCTGTCGCTGACTTCGGCGCGGCCGCCGCCGAACATGTCATCACCGCGGAACGTTACGGCACTGCGCGCCGCATCCTCCTGTACGCTGACAACGCCACGCGCGATCTCGTCCTTGAGCAACGCTGCAAGGCGCAGTAACTTAGGCGGCTCCGGTGGTGCTGCCTTGCCGATGGCAAGTATCTGCTGCTCGAGATCGTGGGTGCGGAACAAGAGCTGGTACTTGTACCAGGCGAACAGGCCAAACACCGCCAGTGCCAGCACCGACACCGTGACCCATACCGGCACCGTGCGTAGCAGGCTGAGCCGCCCGGCGTCGGCGCCCCGCCAGTGCGGCGACAAGTCGCGCGGCACGCTTTCGCGTGCTCCGCTGATCAAGTGCAGGAGGCGTTGCCGGATCGCGTCGAGTGGACGATGGCCGTCAGTGTGGCCGGCATATCGGCCGAGGAAGCCGAGTGACAGGACGTGGTAGATCACTTCGATCACGTCGATGTGTTCGGCGGGCCGTTCAACGAGCCGGCCAAGCAAGTGGAACACGCGCTCGCCGCCATCGTTCTCGCCATGCAACTGGATCAGGAGACTGTTATTTGCCCAGGTATGCTGCCCCCATGGCGTGCCGTTCGCTGCTTCGTCCAGCGCCGTACAGAGAGCGTAGCGCGCGGCCAGGATATGCTCGCGACGAATATTGGCGCGTTCGCAGACGGCTTGAAAATCCCTCGCTTCCTGCACCAGCACTTCCTTCAACCGTTCGCCCTGTGCCGGTTGAAAGTCCATGGGCATATCGGCCAGGGCCCGCAGCAACGGGCGCGCAGCCGCCAGCAGCGGGTTGGTGGCGTGGCCGATTTCAGCTACCCGTTGCTCGACCGGCTTGCGCATGATCGGCCGGACTTCCGCCTCTTCCGTACGCGCGGGCTGCGATGTTCCACTTGGCGGCACGCTGGAGAACGCCTCCATCCATGGACTCGGAGCACCGCTGGACGCAACAGCCTCTGTATCGCGTGTATCGGGCTTCACTGCCGTACTCCCCACAATTCCATGCGCAACTCAGGGAAACTGCCTGCCACATGGAGAGCCAACCCACCGTAGCGCTCGACCTGCTCCCAGAGCGGGTGTTGCTGGGACAGTTCAAAGTAGACGAAGCCGGCGTTGAACGGAATCTGCCGTGGCGGCACCGGCAATGCCTGCAGGGGAATGCCGGGGAGGTGGGACCGGATCAGATCCGGCAGTCGCTCGGACGGCCCTACCTTGGTCTGCGCAGGAAACTGCTGCTGCAGGAGATCGGCAGGAACCTGGGCAGTGACCGCCAATACAAGGGTGGCGAAGCGGCCAAGTTCAATCGGATCAAGCACCGCCAGGCGCACGCCGTGCGCTTGCTCTTTGATCTCGATCCGTTGCGCGGCCCGCTCCAGGACTACATTGAGCAGAAGGCGGAGATCGTCCACCAACGGCTTCAGGCACAGATGCGGGGCGTCGTGCCGATAGGCGGCATGCTCCGCAGGTCGGCGGGTCTGCGTGCGCACGAATGTCGACAACTCACCCGACAGCGCAGCCAGATGCAGGTAGATCACCTCCGGTGAAGCAGCCTTAGCGGCCAACAGGTGGGTCAGGATCGGCTCGTATCGGTTCAGCAATTGGAGAATGAGGTATTCCGACACCTCGGCCGCGTCGCCGCCTCGCATGCTGGCAGCCGACAGGCGCTCGGCCATCGCGTCGGCCCTCAGGTGCAAGAGGCCGTGGATCTCGTTAAGCCACGTGTGAAGCAATGCGCTGGCCGTGTACACATTGACCGGCGGAATCACTGCCGAATCCAGCCGAGCGCTCCCATCTGCCCGAATCTCTGCCACTTTGGTCAGCGGCAGGCCAAGCCAGGACTCGGAAAGCTCCTTCTCCGGCAACAGCCGAAGACGCAAATCCGCCAGCTGCACCACCTTCGGCCCTTGCGCGATCGAATTGGCGTCCAGCAACTCCTGCTCGAAAGTCCGGTACCGTGCCAGCGAATCCGCGGCATCCTCGAAGTTCGTCTCTTCCGCATTGGGCGTCCGAATCGGGACCGCCAGATAGATGGTCTGATTCAGATGTTCGTGCTGGAGCGCGAGTGGCGCGGGCAGCGCGGCATGCGCCGGGGCATCAAAAGGCGTGCCGTCCTGAAAGATGCCAGCTGCGCTCGACACGACCAGTTTGCCAAGCGACAGTGCCTCGGCATCAATCGCAAGATGATGAAAGCCCCAGAAAAACGGACTGAGCGCCGCGCTGCGCTTATGCGCGTAGTGCTCAAGATAGCGTTCCTGCTGCTGAAAAAGTTGCGGGCGCAGAAACAGCCCTTCGCTCCAGACGACCTTGTTGTACCAGCTCATGGCTTCAATCACGTTTGGAAATGGTAATGGACTGCTGGTCCAACGAGACTTGCAGCTTGATCTTGCGTGCGGGGATGGCCGCGCGATACCACGCGGCCTCAGGGGCGGGGGGCAACTTGTAGACCGCTCTCCATGTCGCCTTGCCAAGCTCCCTGTACCCGACCAGGAACCCCAATGCCTGCGTGTCCGGATTGAGCTTGCGCTCGATGTCACGAGATTCGCCGGGGCGGAGAATGAACTCGTCGCGCACCAGCAGATCCTGCGTCAGCAGCGTCTTGTCAGCCTTTTCGAGCGTGAAGTAGTCGGCATTCTCGAAGGCGTTTTCCGTCTTGAGTTCGTACACACGAACCAGGACCGGCGACGCCCGCCCCTTGTCATCGGGGTTGACGGTGTCTTTGGCCAGCATGGCCAGATCAAGCCTCATCTGCTCGTTCCTGGCAGGTGCCGTGGAGCATCCGACGAGTACCACCCCTGTCAGCCAGAGGATCCCGGCCAGGCGGCACAGAGCCCTGCGCCGCCGGCATCCCGGATCTGCCGTCCGGCGCTGCTCAAACGCGTTCACCGTCCGTCCCATTGAGTTTGGAGATCAAGCTACAGCCGTTGCTGGTCAACATGCCATGCACGACCTGAGGTCGGCCATTTGACAATGTGGAACCGCGCACGCCGCCCACGATCACGCACGCCTTGTCACAGCGCATGCGCGCCCCCTGGAAGGTATAAGCGCGACCGCCGTCAGCAGTGTCCTGCGGCGATCCCTCTTCCACTGTCGCGCCACAGGTCGCTGTATCGCCCTGGCAGATATAGCCGAGTATTTCCATGGATTCTTCTGAAGATGGTGTTGCCAGCCCTGCCGCATGGACGCGACCGTTGATATCGTCCTCAGCCATCAGGCATCGGTCTGCTTGCTTGCGCCATCCTCCTGGAGACGGAACAACTCCGGCTCGATGATGGTCGGCCTGGCCGCCTGGATGTCGCGCGTGTTCTTCTGCACCGCAATGGCGCCGAACAGTGCCAGTGCGAACGACATGCCATAGAAGCCCTTCTCACTCAGGGCCAGCGTTGCATTGAACAAGCCGACACAAAGCAACAGCACCGCCAGAATGACCGAGAGCCAACTCAAACCGTAGTAGATGCCCGTCACGGGAACGCCCTCGAGTCTGTCGCGCACGCTCTTCTGGACCGAAACAGCGGCGAACAGGCCGTAGACCAGCACGGTGAAGTAGTAGCCGCGCTCATTCAGTTGCATATCGGCATTGAACAGGCCGATCAGGAATGCCAGAAAGCCAGCAAGCAGCGCCGACCAGGATGCTGCGACAAAGGCGAAGGAGGGTTGTTGTGAGTTGTGGTGCATGGTCATGGATAGATAGGCTGGTGAGTGAATAGGATCGGGAAAGCACGATGCATTTGCCGTCGCCTGGGCCTGGCTACAGGCGTGGAACTGGGAAGCTGGTCGGCAAGACTTTCTCGAGAACGCGTCTTCCTTCTGCCGCCGCGCCGTCCAGGATCGCGTCGACGCCCTTTGCTGCAGCATCGCCCACGGCATCAAGCGTTGCATCGCGAGTAGCCCTGACCTTCTTCTCGACGGCATTGGCCGCGTCGCGCATGGCGTCAAGCGTGCCTGGCATCGTGATGCCGAGGTGACGCACCCGGGTATCGTTGCCAACGAAAAACGTCCGCGCCCAGCCGTAGCCGCCTGGTGCGTACTCATGGAAATTCGGGACCCGGAACCACGCCCGGCTGTCGTGGATGTAGTCGTCGAACAGCTTGATCGCCGCCTTCTCCTGAATGGCGAACTGGTCCACAGCGGCTGCAGACGTCCACTTGCGCAGGTAGTCCCCCATTTCCGGGGCATGCTCCAGCACCACGTCGTCCTCGGGTGCATAAGCCGCGATTGCTGCGTACATCACGCGGACGTCCGACTTCACAAGAGCGACCAGGCTGGAGTCCGAGGCCGGACGATTCTGGCGCAAGACACACAGGTGTGGGCCAGAGTTCGTCATGGCTCCGGCCGTACTAGTGAGAATTGGACCCGCAATGCCGAATGGGAGTCCCTTCGCGACCTGACCAAGCGTCGCTGGCCGAGAAATCGTCTTGATGCTGGCCTGCCATTTGTCACGTTGATCCGGATGCAGCGATGCCAGCAGAAGACGAAAGTCCTCCGCGCCTTCCAGCAAATCAGTCTGGTCATTGGTGACGATCTCGTCCGCGCCTTCGCCCGGCCGGGCGTCCTCCGGCTTCTTGCCCGCAACCTGCGCATAGAGCACCTCTTCCCGGCGCTGAATCTCCAGTCGCTTGGAAACCAACTTCGCTTGTACAGCCCGCATCTGCGCCGAACCGGCGAGCATGGCTTTGATGTCTCCACGATAGCCAGCACTCTCCACCTCAGAGGCGATCTCTCCGCTTTCGCGCATCAGATCCTGCTGTTCGCGTCGAAGGCGTTGCAATACATCGTCCTGCTTCGCCACCTTCTTGTGCTCCTTCTCGACCTGATTCGGGGTGAGCTTGTCTTGCCGGCAGGCGGCAAAGAAGGGTTGATTGGCAAGATAGCTCCCGGTCCCAATTCGCGCGCGCAAGGTCCGCCACATCAGGTTCTGGCGCATGCCGAACTCCATGGCGTCTTCCACGGTTCTGATGGGGATGACCTTGTCCAGCCAGGCGTTGAATGCCTTGGCAACGTCCGGCGTTATCTGGAAATCCCCGGTCAGCTGGGCGGACTCCTTGATCTTGTCATGCAGCAACAAGGGGACACCAGCCTTCAGCGCCTCGATATACATGTCGTGCAGCGGAATCCGACTCAGCTTGTCGGAATCCCCCAGGCGCGCCTTGCCCTGCTCCCCCGCAACATAGCCGCCGCCTACGTCAGAATGCACGCCAGGATAGGCGACTTCAAGCAGCCTGGCTGCGTTCTGCGGGTAGCTATTGCCCATGCGCACGGTGTCCAGCGGGAAGCTCATGCGCTGTTCGTGGATGGAGAAGAAATGCACGCAACGCTTGACCGCGGCCGGGATGTTCAGATTCCCGCTCATGGCCCATGCGAAGTGTCCATCGAACTTGTCGGACTTGATCACACTATTGACGGAATCGGGCGGCCCGACCGAGGCCACGGTATCGAACAGACCGACGAAGTTCACCTCATAGGGAATGCTGCCGACGATCTTTTCATCCGGTGCCCATTCCTTCATGAGTTTGTTCACGAAGACGCGGGCCTCGGCGGCGCCACGCGAGAAGCCGAAGACGTTGATCCACGCCCTCTTGACGACGCGGTTGCGCTGGCCATCGTCCTTGCGGTTCTGCTGTGCAGCGCTCAGCATGCTCTCTCGCCGCATCAAATCCGGCGAAGCTCTCCCGACGTCGAGCGCTTCACAAATTCGGCGTGCTTCAGGATCGCTCATCAGCACCGCTTCCTTGGTTCCCAGAATCGATTCGTATATTGCAATCATCACCCGCGTGTACGCCCAGGCACAGCGTTTGGAAAAGCCTACTGCAAAGGACTTTCCCGATGTGCCATATGTTTCCTCCCCCAGTTCGGGAAACGGCGTGCCAACGCCAGCAATGTAGTACTTGAAGACATCCTGCTCGTGTCGGTCTATCGCAGCGGTGAACAACCGCGCGACGTTTGTATGCGATTGGCTTTTCGCATCGCGCCAAGGATTCTTGACGTCATCGTTATTGTTAGTGCCATCGAAGAAGAGGCTGATATGCAGCGTCCTCTCGCAGCTGCACTGTGGATCG
This sequence comes from Cupriavidus sp. FW305-46, assembly GCF_058787075.1. NCBI lineage: Bacteria > Pseudomonadati > Pseudomonadota > Betaproteobacteria > Burkholderiales > Burkholderiaceae > Cupriavidus > Cupriavidus sp. FW305-46. Next base: position 52,214 of record NZ_JBYSZI010000030.1, on the reverse strand, counting down.
GCTACCTTGCCGCAACCCAGGCTATAGGCCTCAGCACTGTCGGGCAGGCGACCAGTCTCCGTCTCCGGAGTCCTCTTCGGCCAGCGCAGTACGTTCATCTCACTCTCCCCGCAGGGCAATCGGTTGGCAGCGTCGGAAATTTGCAACGGCGCTCCGCGGCCTCACGATTAGCCTCTTTATCCACCACGCCCTGTACAACATAAGGGTCATCATCTGAAGGGTGAGTCTCGACACTGTTGTGCCCGTTCGCATTCCCGTCCCGGACCATTACTTTCACCCGATCATTTGGCAAGAAGATTGCCCACATGCCTGACGTCTCTCTTGCATACTGAGGAATCCTGGCTTCTGCCATGTAGTGAATCCCCGGCGTCTTGCCGTCCGGAACCTTCTCCACCTCCCAGCGGATTGTTACCTTCATGTCTGGCTTCCATACTTCCGGAATGCCGATACAGCACGTCTCTGCCCCTCCCCCGGCAGGGCCGTCGCCTTCTGCGCGCCAGATGTTGGGACCGCCTCCGCTCATGCCGTTGTCGCCGGTGATGCCGAAGCCCACGATATAGTGGGGCGTGTAGTTCAGTCCGCGCACACCGCCTGGGTTCACCACGTTCTGGTCGGCAAGCACCGAAGCATCACGAGCTTCTGCGGGAACTGCAGTACGCTCCGTACACGCCGGCAGTGCCGCCATCACAGCCAGCATGACCAGGGCCATCAGCGCACGACTTGTCGTCCGGAACCTCATCGCGACGTGCCTACTGTCAATGAGCCACCCTCGCTTCTCAGCCAGTCCATCGGACTTCGGCATCTTCTTTGGCCAACGTAGTATGCTCATTTCGCTCTCCTTTCGGGACAGTCTGTCGGCAACACCGGATACTTGCAGAGACGCTCCGCCGCCTCGCGATTGGCCTCTTCATCCACCTTGCCCTGCACTACGTATGGATCGCCGTCGTCAGGTCGGATGTTTAGGCTGTTGTAGCCACTGGCGTTTCCATCATTCACGATCACCTTGACTCGATCGTTAGGCAAAAATATCGCCCACATACCTCCTGTCTCCCTTGAGTACTGAGGAATCTCGCCGAACGCCTTGTAATGCACGGTCTCGGCCTTTCCGTCCATCACCTTGTCGACCTCCCACCGGATCGTGATCTTCATTCCGGGCTGCCACACCTCCGGTATGCCGATGCAGCACGTTTCCTTCCCGCCGCCTGCCGGCCGCTCATCGGCTGCGGGCATGATGTTCGGCCCTCCCCCGCTCATCCCGTTCTCTCCGCTGATGCCAAAGCCCGCAATGTAGTAAGGCGTGTAATTCAGCCCACTTACGCCCCCTGGATTCACCACGTTCTGATCGGCAAGCACCGAGGCAGCGCGAGCTTCGGCGGGGGCTGCAGTACGCTCCGTACACGCCGGCAATGCTGCCACCACAGCCAGCATGACCAGGGCCACCAGCGCACGACTTGTCATCCGGAACCTCATCGCGATGTCCCTACTGTCGATGAACCACCCTCGCTCTCAGCCAGTCCATCGGACTTCGGCATCTTCTTTGGCCAACGTAGTACGCTCATTTCGCTCTCCCTGCAGGGCAATCTGTCGGTAGCACGGGATACTTGCAGCGGCGCTCTGCAGCCTCGCGGTTCGCCGGTTCGTCCACCACCCCCTGAGCGACGTACGGATCATCGTCGCCGGGCCGCACGTTGAGGCTGTTGTGGCCGCTGGCATTCCCATCATTCACCATCACCTTGACTCGATCATTTGGCAAGAAAATCGCCCACATGCCGCCAGTGTCTCTTGAGTACTGCGGAACCTTCGCAACTGCCATGTAGTGAATCCCCGGCGTCTTGCCATCCGGAACCTTCTCCACCTCCCAGCGGATCGTTATCTTCATGTCCGGCTTCCATACTTCCGGAATGCCGATGCAACATGTTTCCTTTCCCCCACCTGCGGGGCCGTCGCCTTCTGCGCGCCAGATGTTGGGGCCGCCCCCGCTCATGCCGTTTTCACCGGTGATGCCGAAGCCCACGATATAGTGGGGCGTGTAGTTCAGTCCGCGCACACCGCCTGGGTTCACCACGTTCTGGTCGGCAAGCACCGAAGCATCACGAGCTTCGGCGGGGACTGCAGTACGCTCCGTACACGCCGGCAGTGCCGCCACCACAGCCAGCATGACCAGGGCCACCAGCGCACGACTTGTCATCCGGAACCTCATCGCGATGTGCCTACTGTCGATGAACCGCCCTCGCTTCTCAGCCAGTCCATCGGACTTCGGCATCTTCTTCGGCCAACGCGGTGCGCTCATTTCGCTCTCCCTGCAGGGCAATCTGTCGGTAGCACGGGATACTTGCAGCGGCGCCCTGCAGCCTCGCGGTTCGCCGGTTCGTCCACCACCCCCTGAGCGACGTACGGATCATCGTCGCCGGGCCGCACGTTGAGGCTGTTGTGGCCGCTGGCATTCCCATCATTCACCATCACCTTGACTCGATCATTTGGCAAGAAAATCGCCCACATGCCGCCAGTGTCTCTTGAGTACTGCGGAACCTTCGCAACTGCCATGTAGTGAATCCCTGGCGTCTTGCCATCCGGAACCTTCTCCACCTCCCAGCGGATCGTTATCTTCATGTCTGGCTTCCATACTTCCGGAATGCCGATACAGCACGTCTCCGCCCCTCCCCCGGCAGGGCCGTCACCTTCTGCGCGCCAGATGTTGGGGCCGCCCCCGCTCATGCCGTTCTCACCGGCGATGCCGAAGCCCACGATATAGTGAGGCGTGTAGTTCAGCCCGCTTACGCCGCCTGGGTTCACTACGTTCTGATCGGCGAGGGCCGGCACATCGCGAGCTTCGGCGGGCACTGCAGTACGCTCCTTGCACGCCTGCAGTGAAGCCGCAAGGGCCAGTACTAGCAAGGCCACCAGCGCACGGCATATCTCCCGGGTCCTCATCGCGACGCATCTCCTCTCAATGAACCACCCTCGCGTCCTAGCCAGTCCCCGGGCTTCGGACATCTCTGCCAGCCAACGCTGTACGCACATTTCACTCACCGTTGTGTCCGGCACCACGCTGGCGCTTATGCAGCAACTCCGTCCATACGTGATCCGGCAATGCGTCAACGCTTTCAATGAACGAACCGCCTTCGCGCCATCTCGCTTCCAGCGCCGTCCGCACCTCCGGGTGCTCGTCGAAATCGAACCCATACCGATAGCTGTACTCGCAATACCGCAGCCGACACATCGTCTCCGTGAGCCCCCAGGCTGCAACGCGCCGATATCGATGCAGCAAGTCTTCAAAGCGCTCCGCATATAGCCCTGCGCCGGCGACTACGCCGCCTTGAATCAGGCTGAACAGCACCTGATCCGGCTCGCAGTGAGCAATCAGGTAATCCTGTTGCCGCTGATCCAGGCTGATGGCCACCGGGGCGTCCTGCACTGCGGTGTACTCAGCGCCACCGTTTATGCCGTTCCACTTCCGCGAGTGCCCGCGGTACTTCCATTGATACATAGGCCGCGTCAACTTCTCGGCAAGCTCCGGACCAAAAACGTTCAGGAAGGCAGCGAGATTGCGCGGATCGAAGTAGCGCACCAGCGCAGACATCTTGTCGCCCAGGTCGGCAATCAGAAACTGCTGCAGATGCATCGCCATGGCGTCGATGCCGGCATCGCTCAGGATCAATGAGATGCACGGCATCTGCTGATCCAGTCGATCCAGCTCTGTCATCCACGCCGGCTGGCCCTCGCCGACGCGCGCCAGGAACAGCGACGCGCTCTCCGCCCGCTCTTCCGGCATTCCGGCATACACGTTCCGGCACTCCGGAGCCTGCGCCACCAGAGAGGCAACGTTAGCGGGAAACTGCGCGCCATCGGCGAGCACATACAGAGGCATCGATTCAGTCATGGCAGCCATCCCGGACATCAACGCAGAACCAGTGCGGCATTGCTCTTGGCAGCCTTGAGCAGGCATTCAATACAAAGCGACTTTGTCTCGAATTCCACCGGCATGCTGCGCGGACCCGATTTGGATTTGCTTGCGGCATGGATGGTGTGGCCGCCGGGCGTGTACTCATTGATATTGCCGTTAAGCACGATCGCACTGCCGCCACCGGAGAGCCGCAGTTCCTTTTCGGCGCTGATTTCGATCCGCTCGCCTGTCAAGGTGATCTTCAGCTTTGCGAGCAAGTTGACCGAGTTCCTGAGGGCGTGGATGTCGATGTCATCGGAAGCAGCTACCAGCCTGATCCCTGCTTCATGAACAAACACCCGCCACGCCTTGCGGACATTGGCGAACAGGCCGCCCCCGGCGGTCAGGGAGATATGTTGTCCGGCGGTCACGGCAGCGTGTCCGCCGCTGCGCGTATGGCTTGATCCCGGCGTGGCCTGGATGATTCCCGCTGGGCTGGCGAGAACCAGGTGCGGCGAGGTCAGCTCCTTGAGGCGGCCTTCTCCCAGCATCGCGTCCACTTGCTTGGCAAGGATCTTGGACACGGCCGCAGGCTCCCCATCATGGGCTTCGACTGTCCTGCCGGCGTCGATCAGTTGATCGGCCTCTCTGGCGCTCTCCCGCAGGCCGTCAACCACCGCTCCCATGCTAAGCGCATAGTCGTCGCCAGACTCGCGCGGATAAGTGCTGACCAGCATGCCGAGGCTGGCGCGCAAGGCACCCCAGGCGTCCGTACGAAGCTCAAATCCCTCGCCACGTTTGTCCGTGCGACCGGCATTGCCGGGGATATCGACGATATGGCCGAGCGCCAGCTCCGACGCCTGGTAGTCCGAGCCGATTTGTGCCTGCGGTTGCCCCGGCGTATCGTCCGCGATCATCTTGTTCGCGCGGCCACCACCCTTGCCACTCCCGTCTGCGAATTCGCGGCTCCGAAAGCCCGACAACGACTGCTGGTGGGGCAATAACCACGGCGGCAGATTGAGCTGGTTCGGCGCCCGCCCGACAATCACCGGACAGTCCGGATCGCCGTTGATGAACGCCACAATGACCTCCTGCCTGATCCGCGGAATGTGCATCGCGCCGAACTGGTCGCCCGACCAGCCATTGACCACCCGAATCCATGGCGACGAGTTCTCGTCGTACTTCCCGTAGCGGTCCCATTCGAATTGAATGATCACGTTGCCGTGGTCGTTGCACCAGATCTCCTGGTTCTTCGGGCCGGTCACCACCGCTCGCTGCACGCCAGCCACGCGTGGTTTGCCGACCGTGCGCGGGGGGCGAAAGACTTCATCAGTGGGGTGCGCTTCAAACGAAACGCGGCACGAAAACTGTTGCCCGCTGCCGGATTCGCCGCCGACATCCTCCAGGTCCAGCGTCGCACCGGTCACCAGAAACTCGCGGTTCATCGCCGGGTTGCTGTGATTGCTCACCAGGTAGGTGCAGCCCGCCGCCACCCCGCGCAGCGCACCCGCGCCACGTGCGCGCCGGCCGCGTGAGCGGCGTTCCTCCATGCGAATCCTCGCCCGCATCTCGCCCACCGCCGGATCGACATAGTCGCCCGGGTGCTCGTAGCGCTCGAAATCGGCGAAGCTGGTATCGCGCGGCTGGGTGTTGTCGGTGGTCAGATTCGCGCGCGGCTTGCGCGGATCGTAGTCGTTCAGCGTCACCTTGCCCGTGCGCAGCCGGTTGACCGGATCGAAGCGGACCAGATGTTCCTGGTCGATCTTGAAGCCACGCGGATAGATGGGCAGCGTGTGATAGGCCTCGCTGGGGAACTGGCGATATGCTCCCGATTCGGCGGCCAGGATCAGCCGATGGTGTCCGCCGTCATGCTCGAAGAAGTAGGTAATGCCATACTCCTCGGTCAGCCGCTGGATGAAATGCGCATCGGTCTCTCCATGCTGCACCTCCCAGGCGAGCTTCGGATAGACCGATGTATCGAGGCGCTTCTCCACCGAGAACGGGTAGTCCGCAAGCACCTCGTCAAGAATCTCAATCACCGTCTTCTTCTGGAAAGGCTTGAAGTCGGACGTCTGCGTCGCCAGCCACAGCCAGGGGCGCAGCGTGAACCGGTACAAGCGATTCTCCGCAACGCCGCCGACATGTTCGATATCGGAGATGACACCGGTGATCTCGCGATGCCCAGCCCCTACCCCACCCAGCAGGCCGGTGCCCATGCCATCGAGCTCGATGGTGACGGTCATCTCGCGGCCGATCATCGCATCGGGATCGGCCTCCGCAAGATACTGTTCCGCGGCAGGCGAGACCGCACGCAGGTCTACCTTGTAGGTGAAGAGTTCGCTCAATCCCTCATGACCTGAGAGCCTCACGAACTCCAGCTGGGGCTGCCCCAACAGGTCGGGAATCGCCGCGCTGGAGACGCTGACGGTGCGATTCCGCCCAACGGCCAGGTTTTTCAGATTGTTTAGCGCACTCATAAGGTCATCTCTTTAACGGCTGCTCAGAGTCGGGCCGTTGTCATCCGCATGGATTCCGCACTCGGTCAGTGCCAGACTCCTTGGCCTCGCCAGCTTCAACACTGGTAGCCGGCGAGGCCAGCCATGACAATCAGGCTTCCTTGTTGCCCTTGATGTCGTAACCCGCGGTCACGGCGCCACCGCTGCCGCCCTGGGCGTTCTGCACCACGTACTCCTGCTTCACCTTGGAAAACGACGGCGCCACCTTCTCGCGCATGCGTACTTCGTCATCCACCGAACCCTTGGGGCTCACCCTGGTGACGATCACGTCGGTCATGGTGAGCTTCAGGTATTCGAGCGGATTGCCGCCGGCCTTGCGCACCACCAGCACGGCTTCGTTGATGTGCTTGCCGGTCAGGCAGTACTTCATCAGGTTGGGCGATGCGCGATCGATGAAATGCTCGAAGGACAGGTCCGACACGGTCGCCTTGCCGGCGCCGCCGCCACTGCCCGCGTGCATGGTGGACTGCTGCTCGATGCTCCAGTCCCAGGCCAGTACTTCGACTTCGTTCTTGTGCGACGAATCCTGCGACTCGCCGTCGATGCCGTTGATCTTCAGGAAAATGTCCTGTGCCATTGCAAAACTCCTTGACGTAAAGACAGGTACTGCAGACAAGAGCCACAACCAGGGCCGCGTCCCCAAATTAGCTAAGGGGCGCAATACCTCGGCGTGGAACTACCGGTACGTTTCAACGCCTGAGCGACGCTCAGGCGGCGTCCTTGACCGACGGCAGGCGCGCCACCAGCCGCAGCGAGACGGTCAGGCCCTCGAGCTGGAAGTGCGGACGCAGGAAGAACTTGGCGCTGTAGTAGCCGGGGTTGCCTTCCAGTTCCTCGACGACCACCTCGGCTGCCGCCAGCGGTCGGCGCGCCTTGGTCTCCTGCGACGAGTTGGCCGGGTCGGCATCGACGTAGTTCATGATCCATTCGTTGAGCCAGCGCTGCATGTCCTCGCGCTCCTTGAAGGCGCCGATCTTGTCGCGCACGATGCACTTCAGGTAATGGGCAAAGCGCGAGCAGGCGAACAGGTACGGCAGGCGTGCCGAGAGGTTGGCGTTGGCGGTCGCATCAGCGTCGTAGTACTCGACTGGCTTCTGCATCGACTGGGCGCCGATGAAAGCTGCATAGTCGGTGTTCTTGCGGTGCACCAGCGAGATGAAGCCGTTCTTCGACAGTTCAGCTTCACGGCGATCCGAGATGGCGATCTCGGTCGGGCACTTCATGTCGATGCCGCCATCGTCGGTCGGGAAGGTGTGGCACGGCAGGTTCTCGACCACGCCGCCGCTTTCGACGCCTCGGATCAGGGTGCACCAGCCATAGAGCTTGAACGAGCGGTTGATGTTGACCGCCATGGCGTAGGCGGCATTGCTCCACACGTACTTGCGGTGATCCGCACCGTCGGTGTCTTCCTCGAAGTCAAACTCATCGACCGGATTGGTCTTGATGCCGTAGGGAAGGCGCGACAGGAAGCGCGGCATGGCGAGGCCGACATAGCGGGCATCTTCCGAGTTGCGCAGGCTGTTCCACGGCGCGTATTCCAGGTTCTGGAATATCTTGGACAGATCACGCGGATTGGCCAGTTCCTGCCACGAATCCATCTGCAGCACAGACGGCGAGGCGCCGGCAATGAACGGGGCGTGAGCCGCTGCCGAGATCTTGGCGAGCGAGCCAAGGAGTTCGACGTCTGGCGGCGTGTGGTCGAAGTAGTAGTCGGCCACCAGGCAGCCGTAGGGCTCGCCACCAAGCTGGCCGTACTCTTCCTCATAGATGCGCTTGAAGAACGGGCTTTGGTCCCAGCCGATGCCCTTGTAGCGGCGCAGGGTCCGGCGCAGCTCTTCCTTGGACACATCCATCACGCGGATGCGCAGCTTGTCGTCGGTTTCGGTGTTTGAGACCAGGTGGTGCAGGCCGCGCCAGGCGGACTCCAGCTTCTGGAAGTCCTCATGGTGCAGGATCAGGTTGATCTGCTCGGAGAGCTTCTTGTCGATGGCGCCGATGATGGCTTCGATGCTCTTGTAGGCATCATCGCTCATGGTGAACGAGCTGGCGAGCGCCTGCTCGGCCAGCGTCTTGACGGCGAGATCGACGGCCTCGCGGGCCTGGTCGGTCTTGGGCGAAAATTCGCGGCTGATCAGCGCGGCGAAGTCGGAATGGTCAGCGCTCGCGAGCGCTTGCTGTTGTGCTTGTTGGGCGGAGGCCATGGATTCCTTGCTTGATGAGGTGGTTCAGGTAGGCAAGTAGCCGATCCATTCAGGACTGCGGCGACTGAAGTTCGTCGTCGCCGGCCCTGGGCTTGGGCGCCTTGGCAAGCGACTGCAGCAGCGCGGGATCCTGCAGCAACTGGTTGATCAGCGATTCGGCGCCCGACTTGCCATCCATGTAGGTCTGCAGGTTGGCGAGCTGGGTGCGGGCTTCGAGCAATTGCCTGAGCGCATCGACCTTGCCGGCTACCGCCGCGGGCGAGAAATCCTCGATGCTCTCGAATGTCATGTCGACCATGAGTTGGCCATCGTCGGACAGCGTGTTGGGCACCGCAAACGCCACGCGCGGCTTCATGGCCTTCATGCGCTCGTCGAAGTTGTCGATATCGATCTCAAGAAACTTGCGATCGGCGACCGCCGGCAGCGGCTCGGCCGGCTTGCCCGACAGGTCGGCCAGCACGCCCATCACGAAGGGCAGCTCGATGCGCTTCTCCGAGCCATAAACTTCGACGTCGTACTCGATCTGCACGCGCGGCGCGCGGTTGCGCGCGATGAATTTCTGCGAACTGTTCACAACAGACATGGATTTCCCCTGCGGGTTACATGGACATGCCGGTCGGCGTCACGCCGAGCCGGCCTCGGGACACTCCGGCACAACGGCATCGTGGCCAGCGCGGTATTCGGTGTGGTAGGCGAGCCCGGCAGGCGCGCTGTCGGCGACGCGGATCGCGATCACCGCGAGCTCGCGCTTCTCGGACAGTGCCAACAGCCACAGGCGCGCCAGTTGCGGCTGGATGACCTGCTCAATGAAGCCGATCAGCTGCCGGGCGCCGGTCTCGCCGACCGGACAGCGCGCCACGATGAACTCGACCACCGGGTCGTCGTAAGTCAGCACAATGCCGTGCTGATGCTGCATGCGCGCCGCCACGCGATCGAGATGCAGGCGCACGATGCGGCCAAGGTTTTCGGCCGCCAGCGGCAGATATGGCACGACTACCAGCCGCCCGAGGAACGCCGCCGGGAACACCTTGCGCAGCTCGGGCATTAGCGCATCGCGCAGTGCGGCGGGCTCCGGCATCAGCGCCGGGTCTTCACAGAGATTTGCCAGCAGTTCGGAACCGGCATTGCTGGTGAGCAGCAGGATGGTGTTCCTGAAGTCGATATGGCGCCCCTCGCCATCCTCCATGTAGCCTTTGTCAAAGACCTGGTAGAAGACTTCGTGGATATCGGCATGGGCCTTCTCGACCTCGTCGAGCAACACCACGCTGTAGGGCCGGCGGCGCACCGCTTCGGTCAGTACGCCCCCTTCGCCGTAGCCGACATAACCCGGCGGCGCGCCCTTGAGCGTCGAGACGGTATGCGGCTCCTGGAATTCCGAGAGGTTGATGGTGATGAGGTTTTGCTCACCGCCGTACAGCGCGTCGGCCAACGCCAGCGCAGTCTCGGTCTTGCCAACGCCCGACGGGCCTGCCAGCAGGAAGACCCCGACCGGCTTATTGGGGTCAGTCAGTTGTGCGCGGGCGGTCGTGACGCGCTCCCCGAGCTGGATCAGCGCATGGCCTTGCCCGATCACGCGTTCGCCAAGTGTCTGCGGCAACTGCATCACGGTTGCCACCTCGTCCGCGACCATGCGCCCAACCGGGATACCGGTCCAGTCGGCGACGATTGCAGCGACCACGCGTTCATCCACTTCCGTGTATACAAGCGGCGCATCCGCTTGCGCGGCATGAAGATGGCCCTCGAGCTCATCCAGGGTTCGTCGCGCCGGGGCGGCTACAGTCGATTCATCCGACGCGGACTGCACCAGTGCGTATCGGCGGGCGACCAGGTCGGTCGCCAGACCGCGCACCCGGTCCCAGCGCGCCGAGGCCAAAGCCAGGTCGGCTTCGAACTGCTCGCGCCGAGCCCGTGCGAGCTCAATCCGCGCAGCGTCCGGCCGGCCAAAGCCGGCTTCCCGGGCCAATAGCGCGCACTCGGCGTCGGCCGCGGCGAGTTCGTGGCGCAGATGTTCGACTTCTGCCGGGGGCGCATGCAATGACAAGGCTACGCGTGCACAAGCGGTGTCGAGCAGGCTGATCGCCTTGTCGGGCAACTGCCGCGACGGGATAAAGCGATGCGATAGCCTGACGGCGGCGCGCACCGCCTCGTCGCGGATCAGTACCTGGTGATGCGCCTCGAACGTCCGGACCAGACCCCGCACCATGGCGACCGCACTGGCTTCGTCCGGTTCCATGACATGCAGCACCTGAAAGCGGCGGGTGAGCGCCGGATCCTTCTCGATGTGGCGCTTGTATTCGCTCCAGGTGGTGGCGCCGATCGTGCGCAGTGCCCCACGCGCCAGCGCCGGTTTGAGCAGGTTCGCGGCATCGCCGGTGCCGGCCTGGCCACCGGCGCCAACCAGCGTGTGGACTTCATCGACGAACAGGATCACGGGCGTCGGGGATCTGGCAGCTTCCTCAAGCACGCCCTTCAACCGCGCTTCGAACTCGCCCTTCATGCTGGCGCCCGCCAGCAGCGCACCCACGTCGAGGCTCAGCAGCCTGATGTCCTTCAGGCTGGGCGGCACCTCACCCGCGGCAATGGCCTGTGCCAGCCCCTCGATGACGGCGGTCTTGCCGACGCCCGCCTCTCCGGTCAGGAGCGGATTGTTCTGACGGCGGCGCAGCAGGATGTCCGTCATGGTGCGGATCTCATGCTCGCGGCCGATCACGGGATCCAGCCGGCCCGCGCGTGCCTCCTCGGTCAAGTCGCGGCAGTACCTGCCCAGGGCGGGCTTGCCGGCACTGGCAGGTGCCGTCGCGCCACTGGCTTCACCCGGTGTGGCCGGCGCCAGGCCACTGCCGTCATAAGCCTCTTCACGGCTCTCAGGCGATTGCGCGAGGAGCGCCGGTGCCATTTCCACCAGGTCATCGGGCCGCACCTTCGCGAACTGGCTTGAGATGCCCAGCACCGTACGGCGCAACTCCGGCGTCTTGAGCAGCGCAGCGAGCAGATAGGCGCCGCGCACGTGGTCATCGGAAAAAGCAAGCGTCGCATAGACCCAGGCCCGCTCGATCGCCGACTCAAGCTGGAACGAAAAGTCACTGATCGAGGTGGCGCCGGCAGGCAACGCGGCCAGCGCGCGGGTCAGGTCGGTTTCCAGCACGGACAGGTCGGCGCCGGCATGGCGCAGCATCCGCTGCAGGTCGCCATCCGGGGCTTGCAGCAGTTGGTGGAGCCAATGCACAAGCTCCACGTACGGGTTGCCGCGGAGCTTGCAAAAGGCCGTCGCGCTTTCGATCGCCTTGAATAGCGTGAGATTGAGTCGGCCAAATAACGCCTGACGCGAAATATCCATTCGATGCCTTTGCCGTTCGCCCTCCTTGGAAGAGAGGGCTGCCATTGCACAGAGATTTTGTTATTGGCTTTTTTAGGATATGACCAAAACAATACGCTAGCAAATTTCTCATCCGCGACAGAATCCCTGCGCGGCGGCATCTTAAATGCATCTAACCAGTTGATTTTGAAGCGCTTATTCACACCATCGCGCAGTTATCATGATTTCTTCGCGCCGACAATGACCCAACACCATGCCCGCATGGAATATTACAATTTTTGACAATCCATCCGAGACATACATCATTTTTATCCGATGTCCATAGGATCATACTTAAATTGCTAAAATCATTTTTTAATTCTGATTTTCCGGATATTTAATAGGAAAATTCCATTCGATTTAAAATTCGTTACGCCAGGATTTTCGATTATCATCAGACGCTCTCGAAAACCAATAACCTCAGGTGGCTGGGCTATGAGCGACTGGCAGAACCGCACTGCAGAAATCCACGCCGTCAACGCCGGACTCGGTGGCGACAGCAATGCGCCCTGGCCCTGGGATGCGCTTGGGGGGCCGCAGCCAGACGCTGCCGATCCGTTCTCGCTGGTGAAGCCAGCCGGTGGCGCGGGGACAACGGCGGCGGCTGCCCCTGACCCGGCCGACGTGCTCGATCAGCTCAAACGCGAGGCCGAGACGGCGCTACGGGATCCGAACTACGTCAGTGCTCATGCCAGCTCAAATGCAACGTCGACAGTTCAGATCCCGGCGGAGGTCGACCCGAAGCCGCTGCAAACGGTCGCGCGCGAAGCGAACCATGCCGATAGCTTGATGGACATGCTGGACACAGCTGGCCATATTGATTCGCTGATCGGCTCCCAAGAATCCCTGGAAGAGCACGAACTCTTTTCAACCCCGGCTGCGCCGGACGTGCTGTGGCTGTTCGCTGGCGACATTGCGCCCACGCGGCGCCGCAATGTCACGGCCCCGCTTACCCGTCGCGAACACCATCTGGTCTCGATGGACAGCGCCTACCGTCCCGCGCCGGCGCTGACGCCTGATCCTGACCATGACGCTTGAATCGCACACCCCTCGTCAGGCATCCGACACGGGGCTGTCATCAATCCTTCGCCGAAGCGGCTCGGTCAAGGGCGCGCTGGCCCAGACGGAGGCGCAGGTCCGCGAGGAACCTGGCTCTTTCGCTTTCCGTTGGCGGCTATTCCAGTGGCTCTGCGTGGTCGGTGACTGGTCCAGGGCCCTCAAGCAATTGCAGGTCGCCACGCAGCTTGCGCCCGGCTTCGCGCAAACCGCGCATGTGTACCGCGACCTGATCCGTGCGGAGGTGTTCCGTGGCGAGGTATTTGCCGGCCAGCGCACCCCCGGCTCGCTGCTGCCGGCCCCGGCGTGGGTGGCAAAGCTCCACACGGCTCTGGCAGGAAACAAGGCCGGCGATTGCTCAGCCGCGGACGCCAGCCGGCACCTGGCCCTGTCGCAGGTGCCAGCCTCAGCCGGCGCGCACGACGGCGTGCGCTTTGCCTGGATCACCGACACTGACACACGGCTGGGACCGACCTGCGAGATCGTAACCGCGGGGCGCTACGCCTGGCTGCCCTTTGCGCAGATGCGCAAGATCGAGTTGGGCAAGGCGTCCGGGTTGCTGGATCTGTTATGGCGCCCGGCCACGGTGACACTCGCCGACGGCGTGGTCAGCCGTGGCTTCCTGCCGGTGCGCTACCCAGGCTCCGAACAAGGCAGCGACGGGATTCGGCTGGCTCGCGAAACCAGCTGGAGTGAAGCGGGCGAGACAGGTGTCATCGGTTTCGGCCAGAAGACCTGGATGACGGACACGGGGGATGTCGCCATGCTGGATGTGACAACACTCACCCTGGACGCGGAGCATGGCTGAACACCGCCCGCCGCGCCGCCCGAATTCGCAACTGCTGCCGACATTGCTGGACCGGCTGCGCGACGACGCGCCCCAGCGCCAGACGGAAAGCGCGGACGAATACACCGTCACGCGTGCCCAGATGCGCGAGATCATCCAGCGCGACCTCACCTATCTGCTCAACACCACCAATCGCGAGGATGAAATCGATCGCAAGCGCTATCCCGCTGCTGCCGCATCGACCATCAACTACGGCGTGTCCCCGGTCGCCGGCAGTTATCTGGCCGAACACAAGTGGAGCGATATCGTCACCATCGTCAGGCGTGCGATCCTGGACTTCGAACCCCGGCTCATCCCCGGCTCGCTGGAAGTGAAGCCGCTTCTCAAAGAAGATGCGCCACAACGCTACAACACCCTGGTGTTCGAGATCAAAGGCCTGATCCATATGAACCCGTATCCGATGGCGTTTACTGCCCAAAGCTCGCTCGACCTGGAAACCAGCCGGATGAGTGTCCAATCGATCCACGCCAGCTGACACCATGGATCCGCAACTGCTCGATTACTACAATCGCGAGCTCGTCTATATGCGCGAGCTGGCCGGGGAATTCGCCAAACAGCACCCGAAGGTCGCGAAACGGCTGGGCATGCAGGGCATCGAGGTGGCCGACCCCTACGTCGAGCGCCTGATCGAGGCGTTCTGCTTCCTGTCAGCGCGTACCGAGATCAAGCTGGACGCTGAGTTCCCACGCTTCACGCAGCGGCTGCTGGAGGTGATCTACCCCAACTATGTGGCGCCGACGCCATCGATTGCGGTCGCGCAGTTCCGACCCAGCCAGAGCGAGGGCGATTTTGCGCGTGGCGTGGAGGTTCCGCGCGGCACGGAGGTCAACGCGGCGGCGGCGCCTGGAGAGAAGACGGCCTGCCAGTTCAGGACCACGCAGCCGTTGACACTGTGGCCGGTTGAGATCACCGAAGCGCGGCTCACTGGCATTCCGCCCGATGTCAGGGGGCCGGAGCGCTATGTGCCCGCCCATGTGACAGTCCAGGGTGCCCTGCGGTTGCGCCTGCGCTGTACGCGAGACGCGACCTTCGACCAACTGCCCGGCCTGGACCACCTGCCGGTCTATCTGCGCGGCGATGACCTGATCGCCTCACAACTGTTCGAACTGTTGCACAGCGCCGGTGTGGCGACGCTGATCGGACACCCCGGGGCCATGAGCGAGCGCCCCTGCGCAGTGGCGCAGGATGCTGTCAGTTACGTGGGAATGGGACCGGGCGAAGGCGCGCTGCCTTTGCAGTGGAACAGCTTCCACGGGCACAACCTGTTGCATGAGTACTTCGCTTGCCCGCAACGCTTCTATTTCTTCGGCCTCAACAAGCTCGCTCAGGGCCTGAGCCGGATCCGCGGCAAGGAAGCCGAGATCGTCGTGCTGCTGTCAAAGCCGCCCCGGGATCTGACCAGCAAGGTCGACCGCGAACAGTTCGCGCTGTTTTGCACACCGGTGGTCAATCTGTTTCCAAAGCGCACCGATCGCATCGAGGTCACGCCGGGCCGCGCCGAGTTTCACCTGGTCGCCGACCGGCAGCATCCGCTTGACTACGAAATCCACACCGTCAGGCAGCTCTCCGCACAACGGTCCGAGCACAGCGCAGGCATCGACTTCCAGCCGCTCTTTACCACCCTGAATAGTGATGAAGGCAACCACGGCCGCTACTTTTCCCTGCGGCGCGAGCGTCGGCTGATCTCTGAGCAGGCTCGCAAGTACGGCACACGCACGGCATACGTCGGCACCGAGCTGTTCGTGTCGCTGGTGGACCAGCACGAAGCTCCCTACCCGGACGCCTTGCGCTACCTGTCAGTGGAATCGCTGGTTACAAATCGCGATCTGCCCAATCTGGTACCGCGCAATGGCCGGCACGACCTGACCCCGGCAGCTTCCATCCCCGTGGACGGGATCGGCCTGATCCGCGCGCCGTCGGCACCACGGCCGCCCTATGCGGATGGTGAAATGGCCTGGCGCCTGATACGGCTGCTGGGCTTCAACTACTTGTCGCTGACCGACCTGGAGCATCGCTCAGGGGGCCAGGGCCTGCGTGACATGCTGCGGCTTTTCGTGGCGAACGACGACCTCGCGCACCAGGGGCAAATCCAGAGCCTGATCGGCGCGAACGTGAAACCAGTCATGCGCCGGCTGCCAGGCAACGGGCCCTTGATCTACGGCCGCGGCATCCAGTGCCAGCTCACGGTGGACGAAGGCGGCTTCTCCGGCATCAGCCCATACCTGTTCGGCGTGGTGCTGGAGCATTTCCTGGCGCGCCACGTCTCGGTCAATGTCTTCACGCAAACCGAACTGCACTCCATGCAACGCGGCCTGGTGCATCGTTGGCCCGTGCGCATGGGCGGCCGCAGCGCCGTGTAGCCATGTTCAAAGGCAACGACGACAATGTGCCGCCCTCGCCGGCGGCGACGGCCGCGCCCGGAAACTATGCCGGCCAGGCGCCGTGGAAGCTGAGCTTCCTGGGGCTCCTGCGGCATCTGTCCGCCCGGCACCCTGATTTGCCCCCGATCGGGCAGGCGAGCCGGCCACGCGACGAGCCTTTCCGGGCTGGCCAGCAGGCCGCGCTCACCTTCGCGCCGCGCGAGATCGCGCAGGTGCAGCCGCTGTCCGGCCGGCTCAAGGTGCAATTGTTTGGCTTGGGCATGCTGGGGCCGAACGGGGCGCTGCCGATTCACCTGACGGAAGTTGTACGCGAACGTAGCGAGGCACAGCGGGACAACACCACCGCCGACTTCCTGGATCTTTTCCACCATCGCGCCTTCACGCAGTTCTACCGCGCGTGGGCAAGCGCGCAAGCCACCGCGGGCCTCGATCGGCGCGACGGCGAGGTGTTCTCCCGCTATGTCGGCTGGCTGGCGGGCAATGAAGCCGACGAAATCGCGCACAGCACCCTGCCGCCGCACGCCCGGCTCGCTGCGAGCGCACACCAGGTGCGCGAAGCACGCAATCCCGACGGCATCGCGGCCACGCTTTCACACTTCTTTGGTGTGCCCGTCAGGCTTGAAGAGTATGTATTGCACTGGATCGCCGTCGATCCGGCCGAGCGCAGCCGCCTGGGACACCCGGGCGCCCCAGGGGTCATGGGGCAAGGCGCCATGCTTGGCGAAATGGTGCCGGACCGCCAACACAAGTTCCGTCTGGTGATCGGCCCGCTCGGGTTGCAGCAATACTTGAACTTCACGCCGAACGGCAGGGATCTTCCGACGCTCATCGAATGGGTGCGCGCCTTCGTCGGTTTCGAGTTCGTCTGGGAAGCCGAGCTGCAGGTGATCCCGGACTCGGCGCCGCCCGCCATCCTGGGCTCGCAGGAACGCCTGGGCTGGTCTACATGGCTGGGCGAACCGGATCACAGCCGCGCCATCACCGGCATGGTGTTCGAGCCCGAACACTATGCAACACACTGACCATGAATGCCAAAGCCAAGGCCGTACCGGTGCCAAGACCTGACTTTCCCTTCCCGGAACTGCTGGAACCTGTCGCACCCGACAGGCCATGCGGTGACGACCTGGAATACGACCCTGAGTTCGTCGTGCTGCTGGCCAAGGCGGCGCCGAAGCCCGACGCGCAGTACGGCAACTTCGTCAGCGAGCCCGAGGCCATCAACTGGGCGGATCTGGAGCGCGACTGCCGGCGCCTGCTGCTGCGCACGCGCGACATCCGCATCCTGGCGCTGTTGCTGCGCTGCCGTACCCGGCTAGGCCAGGCAAGCGGCCTGCGCGACGGACTCGCGGCCATGGCGCGGCTGCTGGCAAAATGGCCCGATGCCGTCCATCCGCAGTTATGCGTCGATGGCGAAACCGATCCCGCGATGCGCGCCAATGCGCTGGCCGCGCTGACCGACCCGGAGGGGCTGATGCGGGACGTGCGGGAGCTGACGATCACTGGCAACGCGGCGCTCCCGCTGCAGATCCGCGACGTCGAGCGTTCGCTCGGCGTGCCGCGGCCTGCGGACGCCCTGGCGCCGGAATCGGTGCGGCAGCAAATGCAGGATCTGCGCCAGCAGAAAAGTCCCGCCCTCACGGCACTCGACGAGGCCGCGGCCCAAGCAGCGGCCATTGACGCTTGGGCAAAAGCCAACCTCCGGCAGGACAGCCCCGACTTGAGCCCGCTGCTCAGGCTGCTTGGCTTGATGAAGAGCACTGTCGCAACCGCCCCGCCAGCGCAGGTCGCCGCACCAACGGCCGCGCCAGTCGCTGCTCCTTCATGCGGCGATGCTGCCGGCGGTCTTTCCCCTGCCGCAACCGCCGTGCACGCAGACGGCTGCAAACCGCGGGATCGCGATGCCGCCCTGGCCGCCATCCGCGCCGCGCGTCAATGGTTCGAGTTCCACGAACCCAGCAGCCCGGTGGCACTGCTGCTCAGGCAAGCCGAGCGGCTGACCGGCAAGCGCTTCGATGAAGTGTTCCAGGCGATCCCTGCGGATCTGGTGGAGCGCTGGGCGCAGGACACATAGCGGCAACCGGCCTGCAAGCTACTCCAGCATCGCCCGATGCCGCCCCAGCGCCTCGCGCACGATGTCCAGCAGCCCGCTCCCTGCCTCGGCATCCACATGCCCCAGCAAGGCCTTGCGCATGCGCGGCTCCCAAAACCGCTTGATATGCCCTGCAATATCAGAGACGGCCTCTTCCCGATCCGGCATGGCCTCGAAGAAGCTGCCGATCTGGTTGGCCATGGTGATGAGGTTGTCGATCTTCATGCCAGGCTCGCTTCGTGCTGCAGACGTTGGGGATGGGCATAGACCACGTGCGCGCCGGCGCGCACGAAGCCGGCCAGGGTGATGCTGGCTTGTTCGGCAAGCCGCACGGCCAGCGCCGTCGGTGCGGATACCGCGGCGAGCACGCCGGCGCCGATGGCGGCGGTCTTCAGCACCATTTCATAGCTGGCGCGGCTGGTCACCAGCACCGCGCCGCTGGAGATGTCCTCGCCGCTGCGGGCGAGCGCGCCCGCCAGCTTGTCCAGCGCGTTGTGGCGGCCCACGTCTTCGCGCACCAGTGATACATGGCCATCGGCACGCAGCCATGCGGCAGCGTGCGTCGCACCCGTGTGTTGCTGCAATTCCTGACGCAGTTGCAGTTGCACGAACGCGGCCTGGATCACGTCGGTGTGGAAGCTGGCATCGCTGCGCACCGGTGCCGGCAGGCGCATCACCTGTTCCAGCGATTCGGTGCCGCACAGCCCGCAGCCGGTGCGCCCGGCCAGCGAGCGGCGGCGGTCCTTGAGCCGCATGAAGGCTTCGGAGGCGATCTCCAGCTGCACGGCGATGCCGTGCTCGCGCGTGTCGATCTCGATGTCATAGACGTCGGCGGCACGGGTAACGATGCCTTCGCTCAGGCTGAACCCGAGCGCAAAGTCCTCCAGGTCGGCCGGCGTCGCCAGCATCACCGCGTGCGAGATGCCGTTGTACACCAGCGCGACCGGCACCTCCTCGGCCACTTCATCGGGGCTCAGCATCAGCTCGCCGCGGCGCCAGCGGCTGACGGCGAAGGTGCTGTGAGTGGGCGGCTCGGCGTCTCCGGCCGCGGCCGGATGCACCTCCGGTGACTGCATGCAGCGCATCATGGCGTGGCCCCTCCGCTCAGCGTACGGCCTGCGCCGGGTCGGCGCTGGCGGCTTCCAGCAGTTGCAGCTGCTGGGCGTTGAACTCCTGGTACTCCCGCTGCCACGCCGACGGCTGCGCCACCGGCAGCACCTGCACCGCGGTCACCTTGTACTCCGGGCAGTTGGTGGCCCAGTCTGAGTTGTCGGTGGTGATCACGTTGGCGCCGGATTCCGGAAAGTGGAAGGTAGTGTAGACCACGCCCGGCTGCATGCGCTCGCTGACGATCGCGCGCAGCACCGTGTCGCCGGCACGGCTCTGCACCCCGACCCAGTCGCCGTCCTTGATGCCGCGCTCCTCGGCATCGTGCGGATGGATCTCGAGCCGGTCCTCGGCATGCCAGTAGACGTTGTCGGTACGGCGCGTCTGCGCGCCGACGTTGTACTGCGACAGGATGCGGCCGGTGGTCAGGATCAGCGGGAAGGCGCGCGTGATCTTCTCGGTGGTGGGCACGTACTTGGTGATGATGAACTTGCCCTTGCCGCGCACGAAGGTGTCGATATGCATGGTCGGCGTGCCTTCCGGGGCCTCGGCGTTGCACGGCCACTGGATGCTGCCGAGCTGGTCCAGGCGCTTGTAGCTGACACCGGCGAAGGTCGGCGTCAGGCGCGCGATCTCGTCCATGATCTCCGACGGATGCTTGTAGTCCATCGGGTAGCCCAGCGCATTGGCCAGCAGGATGGTGGCTTCCCAGTCGGCATAGCGCGCCTTGGGCGGCATCACCTTGCGCACGCGCGAGATGCGGCGCTCGGCGTTGGTGAAGGTGCCGTCCTTTTCCAGGAAGGAAGAGCCCGGCAGGAACACGTGCGCGTACTTGGCGGTCTCGTTCAGGAAGATGTCCTGCACCACGATGCATTCCATCGACGACAGCGCCTCGGACACGTGCTGCGTGTTCGGGTCGGACTGGACGATGTCCTCGCCCTGGCAGTACAGGCCCTTGAAGCTGCCGGCCAGCGCGGCTTCAAACATATTGGGGATTCGCAGGCCCGGCTCGGGGCTGATCTCGACATTCCACGCGGCTTCGAACAGGCCGCGCGTGGTCGAGTCCGACACGTGGCGATAGCCCGGCAGCTCATGCGGGAACGAACCGATATCGCACGAGCCCTGCACGTTGTTCTGTCCGCGCAGGGGGTTCACGCCCACGCCTTCGCGGCCGATATTGCCGGTTGCCATGGCAAGGTTGGCAATGCCCATCACGGTGGTGGAGCCTTGCGCATGCTCGGTCACGCCCAGGCCGTAGTAGATCGCAGCGTTGCCGCCGGTGGCATACAGGCGTGCGGCACCGCGCAGCTGTTCCGCCGGAATCCCGGTCACGCTTTCCATCGCCTCCGGCGAGTTCTCCGGCAGCGAGACGAAATCGCGCCATTGCTGGAAGGCGCGGTCCTCGCAGCGCTCGGCGATGAAGGCTTCGTTGAGCAGGCCTTCGGTGACGATCACGTGCGCCAGCGAGGTCACCAGCGCCACGTTGGTGCCCGGGCGCAGTTGCAGGTGATAGTCGGCACGGATATGCGGGGAGTCGACCAGGTCGATGCGGCGCGGATCGACCACGATCAGCCTGGCGCCGGCGCGCAGGCGCTTCTTCATGCGCGACGCAAAGACCGGGTGGCCGTCGGTCGGGTTGGCACCGATCACCATGATCACGTCGGCCTTCTCCACCGACTTGAAGGTCTGCGTGCCGGCCGATTCGCCCAGGGTCTGCTTCAGGCCGTAGCCGGTCGGCGAATGGCACACGCGCGCGCAGGTGTCGACGTTGTTGTTGCCGAAGGCTGCGCGCACCAGCTTCTGCACCAGGTAGCCCTCTTCATTGGTGCAGCGCGACGACACGATGCCGCCGATGGAGTCCTTGCCGTGCTCGGCCTGGATACGCTTGAACTGCGACGCGGCATAGTCGATCGCCTCTTCCCACGACACCTCGCGCCACGGATCGGTGATCCTCGCGCGGATCATCGGCTTGAGGATGCGGTCCTTGTGCGTGGCGTAGCCCCAGGCAAAGCGGCCCTTGACGCAGGCGTGGCCTTCATTGGCCTTGCCGTCCTTGTACGGCACCATGCGCACCACTTCATTGCCCTTCATCTCGGCCTTGAACGAACAGCCCACGCCGCAATAGGCACAGGTGGTCACGGTGCTGTGCGAGGGCTGGCCGAACTTGATCACCGAGGTCTCGGTCAGCGTCGCGGTCGGGCACGCCTGCACGCAGGCGCCGCACGAGACGCAGTCCGATTCCATGA
This sequence comes from Cupriavidus sp. FW305-46, assembly GCF_058787075.1. Classification (NCBI taxonomy): domain Bacteria; kingdom Pseudomonadati; phylum Pseudomonadota; class Betaproteobacteria; order Burkholderiales; family Burkholderiaceae; genus Cupriavidus; species Cupriavidus sp. FW305-46. Next base: position 30,533 of record NZ_JBYSZI010000030.1, on the reverse strand, counting down.
ACGACTGGCTGGTGCCGGGCGAGACGCGGGAATCGAAGCCGCGGCCGCTGATGGTCAGGGCGAAGGTGCCCTGCGTTTCCTCGCAGGCGCGCACGCAGCGGTTGCAGACGATGCACTTGGACGGATCGTAGGTGAAGTAAGGATTGGATTCGTCCTTCTTCATCTGCGTGTGCGTCGCGATCGGCGCAGCTTCCGGGCCGCCGTCGTTGTAGCGCACTTCGCGCAGGCCGACCACGCCGGCCATGTCCTGCAGCTCGCAGTTGCCGTTGGTCGGGCAGGTCAGGCAATCGAGCGGGTGGTCGGAGATATACAGCTCCATCACGCCGCGGCGCAGGTCGGCCAGCTTGTCGCTCTGGGTCTTGACCTTCATGCCGGCTTCGACCGGCGTGGTGCACGATGCCGGATAGCCGCGGCGCCCTTCGATCTCGACCAGGCAGAGCCGGCACGAGCCGAAGGCTTCGAGGCTGTCGGTGGCGCACAGCTTGGGGACGGCGATCTGCGCTTCCATCGCGGCGCGCATCACCGAGGTGCCGGCGGGTACGGTGACGCTGACGCCATCGACCTCCAGGGTGACCAGTTCGGTGGATGGGCTGGCGGGCGTGCCGAAATCGATCTCGTTGCGGGCATTCATGGCGGTTTGTCTCCCGTGTCTCTGCTGGACCTGGCTCAGGCGGCCTTGGCTGGGTTGGAGGCGAGGCCGAAGTCCTCGGGGAATTCATTCAGCGCGGACAGCACCGGGTACGGGGTCATGCCGCCCATCGCGCACAGCGAGCCGTTGAGCATGGTGTCGCACAGGTCGCGCACCAGCGCTATGTGCTTGACCGGCTGCTCGCCGGCGATGATGCGGTCCATCACTTCGACGCCGCGGGTCGAGCCGATCCGGCACGGGGTGCACTTGCCGCACGATTCGATCGCGCAGAACTCCATCGCGTAGCGGGCCTGCTTTGCCATGTCGACGGTTTCATCGAACACCACGATGCCGCCGTGGCCGACCACGCCGCCGAACGCGGCATAGGCTTCATAGTCCAGCGGCACGTCGAAGCGCGACTCGGGCAGGTACGCGCCCAGCGGCCCGCCCACCTGCACCGCGCGGATGGCGCGGCCGCTGCGCGTGCCGCCGCCGTAGTCGACCAGCAGCTCGCGCAGCGTGACGCCGAACGCCTTCTCCACCAGTCCGCCCTGCTTGATGTTGCCGGCCAGCTGGAACGGCAGCGTGCCGCGCGAGCGGCCCATGCCGTAGTCGCGGTAGTACTGCGCGCCGCGCGCCAGGATCACCGGCACGGTGGCCAGCGAGATCACGTTGTTGATCACCGTGGGCTTGCCGAACAGCCCCTGCAGCGCCGGCAGCGGCGGCTTGGCGCGCACCACGCCGCGCCGTCCTTCCAGGCTTTCCAGCAGCGCGGTTTCCTCGCCGCAGACATAGGCGCCGGCGCCCTTGCGCACTTCCAGGTGAAAGCGCTTGCCGCTGCCGCGGATATCGTCGCCGAGCCAGCCGGCGGCGTTGGCGATGCCGATCGCGCTTTCCAGCACGGCAATCGCGTGCGGATATTCGGAACGGCAGTAGATGTAGCCCTGCTCCGCACCCACCGCCAGCGCGGCGATGGTCATGCCTTCGATCAGCATGAACGGGTCGTCTTCCATCACCATGCGGTCGGAGAACGTGCCCGAGTCGCCTTCATCAGCATTGCAGACGATGTACTTGACCGCGGACTGTGCGCCCAGCACGGTCTTCCACTTGATGCCGGTCGGGAACGCCGCGCCGCCGCGGCCGCGCAGGCCGGAGTCGGTGACCTCCTGCACGATCTCGGCGGGCTGCATCGCCAGCGCGCGCTCCAGGCCGGCAAAGCCCTCATGCGCGCGGTAGTCGTCCAGCGACAGCGGATCGGTGATGCCGACGCGGGCGAAGGTCAGGCGCTCCTGCTGCTTCAGGAAGGGGATTTCGTCGGTGACGCCCTGCGACAGCGCGTGCTCGCCGCCTTGCAGCAAGCCGGCGTCGAATAGTTCCGGCACGTCTGCGGCGCTGACCGGGCCATAGGCCACGCGGCCGGCTCCGGTCTGCACCTCGACCAGCGGCTCCAGCCAGAACATGCCGCGCGAGCCATTGCGCACAATGCGCACGTGCTGGTTGCGCGCCGCGGCCTCACGCGCGATGGCGCGGGCCACGTCGTCGGCGCCCAGCGCCAGCGCGGTGGAATCGCGCGGCACGAAGATGGTGGTGATCGTGATCATGCCTGTGCCTCCGCGGCTTCCGTGGTCTTTTCCGCGGACGACTCGCGCAGCGAGCGCACCAGCGCGTCGAAGCGTTTGGCATCGACATAGCCGTGCAGTTGCTCGCCGACCATCACCGCCGGGCCGCAGGCGCACTGGCCCAGGCAATAAACCGGCTCCAGCGTCACCTGCCCGTCCGCGGTGGTTTCATGGAAGCCACAGCCAAGTGCGCGCTGCGCATGCGCGACCAGCGCTTCGGCGCCGACCGACTGGCACGCTTCGGCGCGGCAGACCTGCACCACATGGCGCCCGGCCGGCTGCTGGCGGAAGTGGTGGTAGAAGGTGATCACGCCGTGCACCTCGGCGCGCGACAGGTTCAGCGCGCGGGCAATCACGGGCACGGCGGCGTCGGGGATATAACCCTGTGTGTCCTGGATCTCATGCAGGATCGGCAGCAAGGCGCCCGGCATGTCCTGGCGTGCCGCCACGATGGCGGCGATGCGCGTGGCGTCGGCGGATGCCGGTGCGTGGGGGGAAATTTCTGGCATAGCGTCTCCTGTGAGGCGTTGCGCAGATCGGCAGCGCGGCCTCTTATATGCTATTTTTTTCCTATTTACGGGCTGTGGCGTCGCCGTTTTTTCCCGTTTGAAGGACTATATGAGAGTGACAGCGGCCCTTCAATAAGCTATTTTCTACATATGATCCGCATCTCGATCCACCCGCACCTGCAGATCCGGGACGACGCCAGCCCCGGTGGCGACGCCCTCGACGTGTCCCGGCTAGTGGCCCTGCTCGGCCACATCGAGGAATCCGGCAGCATCAGCCACTCGGCACAGGCGGTATCGCTGTCCTACCGCTACGCCTGGGGCATCCTGCGCGATGCCGAGGCGCTGTTCGGCGGCCCGCTGATCGACAAGACCCGCGGGCGCGGCAGCGCGCTGACGCCGCTGGCGCAGCAGTTGGTGTGGGCCAGCAAGCGGATCGGCGCGCGGCTGTCGCCGACGCTCGACAGCCTGGCGTCCGAGCTGGAGATCGAGTTGAAGAAGCTGATGGACCAGCCCGAAGCCACGGCGCGGCTGCATGCCAGCCACGGCTTCGCGGTGGCGGCGCTGCGCGACTTCCTCGACGAGCAGCAGGTGCGGCACGACCTGAAGTACTGCGGCAGCGTCGAGGCCGTGGCGGCACTGGCCGAAGGCGCCTGCGATATCGCCGGCTTCCATGTGCCGGTGGGCGAGTTCGAGCACGGCATGTGGCGGCATTTCACCACCTGGCTCAAACCGGACACCCACTGCCTGGTGCACCTGGCGGTGCGCAGCCAGGGACTGTTCGTGCGGCCGGACAACCCGCTTGGCATCCACACGCTGGAAGACCTGACCCGGCGCGAGGTGCGCTTCGTCAACCGCCAGGTGGGCTCGGGCACGCGCCTGCTGCTGGACCTGATGCTGGCCGCGCGCGGCATCGACACGGCCCGCATCGAGGGCTACAGCAACGGTGAATTCACCCACGCCGCGGTGGCCGCGTATATCGGCAGCGGCATGGCCGACGTGGGCTTTGGCGTGGAAACCGCGGCGCGGCGCTTCGGGCTGGCGTTCGTGCCGGTGATCAAGGAGCGCTACTTCTTTGCGATCGAGCGCGCCAAGCTGCGCAGCGCGGCACTGGCCGGCGCGGTGGACGCGCTTACCAGCGAAGCCTTCCGCCAGCGCGTCAATGCACTGCCCGGCTACGACGGCACGCTCACCGGCACCGTGCTGACGCTGGAAGAAGCGTTCCCGGATTTCGCTGAGGCGCGCTAGCGCTCCAGCAACGAGAGGCGGTCAGGATGGCCGGCCCATTGCTCATGGCCGGGGATCGGCCCCTTGGCCTTGAGCAACGGCAGCCAGTCAGCGCGCCGCGACAGTTCGGCATTGAGGGCAATGAAATGGCGCTGGTCCTCGGGCAGGTCATGCTCCGAGTAGATCGCGTCGACCGGGCACAGCGGCACGCACATCGAGCAATCGATGCACTGGTCGGGGTCGATGGCGAGGAAGTTGGGCCCTTCGTGGAAGCACGACATCGGGCAGACTTCGACGCAATCGGTATGGCGGCACTGGATGCAGGCATCCGTCACGACAAAGGTCATGGGGCAGTTGCGGTACGGCGGGTGACGACCGCATGATGGTAACGCCCCGCCCGCGGGCGCGGGACGCGCCGCATTGTGCGACTCCTTCAAATCCGCTGAAGAGCCGCGCCCGGCCTGGCCCGGGCGCAGGCGCGTCAAGCGGTCTCGCGCATCAGTTCTTCCTTGCGCGCCGCCATGGCCTGTGCCACGTCGCGCAGGTTGACCTTTTCCTTGATCGCGTTCTTGAACAGCTCGCCCTCCTCTTCCTCGATATGGTGGGCGACGTATTCTGACAGCACCGTGTAGTTGGCCTCGAGCTTGTCGCCGGCCGGATCCTCCTCGATCGCAGCGATCAGGTCCTTCGCCACCTGGTGCTCGACCTCGGCCTCGTCCAGCAGGTCGTCGATCTCGTCGCTGATGCCGCGCAGCGCCGGATAGAAGATCTCCTCCTCGATGGTGGCGTGCACCGTGAGCTGGTTGCACACGTCCAGCGCGATCGCCTGCTTCTCGTCGCGATCTTCAGTGTCCTTGAACGCCTTGAACTGCTTCTTGACAGCGCGATGGTCGTCCATCAATGCGCCGAGGGCCTCGGCCTGGTCTGCGGGAATCTTCGACTTGTCCACGGTTTTCTCCTGGTGGGATTTGCCGGCACTCCGGCTTTGCGCTGGGGAGAACGCAGATTCCGTGCCCGCCCCAGCGCAGGCAGCGCACCTGCCTGTCGTTGCAATTCCTGCGCGAAGCCTTGTAATTGTGCCCGCAGCGCCGCGTCGGTCGGACCAGGCTTGCCGCGGCTTCATTTGCCTGCATACCGTGCCTTGGGAGCCCCCTCACCTTTGCCCTGTGCGTGGCAAGCGCGGCATGAAATTTGCGGCGTGGCGCAGTAAGCCGAAACAGGAGTATCCCTGTCCGAAATGCAACCGATACCGGACGGCGCGTCCGCGCCGTTCATCACCGCCATGCCGACCTCATTCCTCTACTCCAATTGGGCCGATGGCCAGCCGGCCATGATGGACGAATTACAAGCCGCGCGCGAGGCCGGCTATGGCGTAGATGCGCGCCATGCCTTCTGGGAAGAAGAGCCCGCGTCAGTGCCCGCGCTGCAGCGCCCGCGCCTGCGCGCGCTGCAGCACCAGGTGCAGCCGGCCGACTCGGTCGTGTCGCTGCGGCTGTGCAGCCTGGGCTGGAGCGTGCCCGAGGTGCTGGCCACCATCCGGCGCTTCCGCCTGCTGGGGGTGGCGTTGTATTGCGTGCAGCTGTCCCGTGACGACCTGGCCAGCGCCACGCCGCCGGAGGCGGTCGAGGTGCTGCGTGCGGTCGCCGCGCTGGAAGGCGCCGCCCGCAGCGTGCGCGTGCGCGAGAGCCTGGCCGCGGCCAAGGCCATGGGACGTCAGGTGGGCCGTCCGCCCAAGCACACGCCTGAACAGCGCCATGCGATCCTGAACGCGCTGGCCGCTGGCAATTCGGTGAGCGAGACCGCGCGGCGCTTCAGCACTTCACGCCAGACCGTGCTGCGCATCCGCGCCGCCGAGCCAGGCGCACAGCCCCATGCGGCATCCGCGGCCATGGCCGACGCTGAAGAATCGGCGACCGAAGCTGCCACCGGATGAGAGCGACAGCAAGCACAGCGCGCCGTGCCGCCATGCCCGAGCACAGGAAGCTGCCCGTCAGCCGCGATGAGCTGAACCAATGCCGGCGTTGCCCGTTGTGGCGCAATGCCACCCAGGGCGTGCCCGGCGCCGGCGCCACCCATGCGCGCATCATGCTGGTCGGCGAGCAGCCGGGGGCGCAGGAAGACCTGCAGGGCTCCCCGTTCGTCGGCCCGGCCGGGCACCTGCTGGACGAAGCACTGGCCAGCGCGGGGCTGGACCGCGACAAGCTCTTCATGACCAATGCGGTCAAGCACTTCAAGTTCGAATGGCACGGCAAGCGCCGGCTGCACAAGTCACCGGCGCAGCAGGAGATCGAGGCCTGCAATCTGTGGCTGGAGCGCGAACTGGAGAAAGTCGGGCCCAGGGTCGTGGTCGCGCTTGGCGCCACCGCGGCTCGTGCGGTGCTGGGCCGCAAGAGCGTGTCGCTGGCTGGAATGATGGAGACGCCAGTCGAGCACGAGGGGCGGCTTGTCATCGCCACCTACCACCCGTCGTTCGCTTTGCGCCAGCGCACCGACGAGGCGCGAGCCGCCACCTTCGACCGCATCGTGCGCAGCCTGCGCGCCGCCGCGCGGCGGGCGCGCGGCAACGCGGAAAGCTGAAGCAGCAGGCCACTCCCTGAAGGGAGAAGATTCCATCGGCCGGCAGGATACCCTCACGACAAAGTATCGAAGCCTCGCAAGTTCTCGATACCGAAATGTTATCGAGTCGCGAGAAAAATGGTAATGGATTAATCACTGAGCGCTTCTTAAAGTTGCACGGACAGAAGGCAATCGCCCTTCCGTTCTCCCAACTTCATTGCACCAAGGAATCAGCATGGATCCCACTCCTCAGGAAATGGAAGCCACCCGCATCGCGCGCTGGGGCAAGGTCAAACCTTACGGTGAGACCTTCATCGAAAGCCGCCTGCCCGGCATGAAGAAGAACATCTACAAGATCATGAACCGCGGCGTGCTCGAGAACAAAGGCGTCGAGCCGGCGATTCCGGGTAACCACCGCTTCGGCGTGACCTTCATCGAAATCCCGGTCGGGCAAGGCGCCAGCCTGCACGCGCACAAGACCGAGGAAGTGTTCTGCCCGTTGAATGGCCAGATGGAAGTCATCTGGGGCGAGAAGGGCCAGTACTCGCTGATGCTGAACCAGTGGGATGTGATCTCCTGCCCGATCGGCGTGATGAGAGGGTTCCGCAACCCTAACGACCACGCCCTGGTCGTGTACTCGGTGGTCGGCGGCACCGACGAGGAGTGCGGCCGCATCGCCTGGCACCCGGACGTAGTGAAGGCAGCCGAGGCCACCGGTCTCGTCTATGGCAAGGACGGCTACATCACGGAAACGGAAGCGGACAAGGCGGAACACCGCGCCGCAGACTGAAGACGGCCGCCGGGTCGCTCAGGGTGCTTGCGCCCGGTAGCCTTCGGCGCTGGCCTGGGCTGCCGCAGATTCCGACCTTGGCCGAGTCCGGCTTTCCGGGCTATCGTTCCGAGACCATACAGGCGCTGTTTGCTCCGGCAGGCGCACCCGAGCCGCCACCTGTACGCCGAGATCCGTCGCATCCTGCCGAGCAGCGAAGTGCGGCAACAGGCGCGCGATCTCGGCTTCGAGGCCGTGGCGTGCCAGCCCACAGAACTCGCTGCCCGGGTCGCGGAAGATGTCCCGCGCTGGGCCGACGTCGCGACCAAGGCGCGTATCCAGAGCGACTGAGACCGGGCGCCAATGTCCGTCTCCTCGCCAGGCAACAACCACTCTTTCAATCATCAGGAGCCGACCATCATGACATCTGCCTCCGCAGAAAGCGCGCTCGCGCCATCCGCATCAAACGCGCAATCGATTCCAGCCACCCCCGAGGCACTGCTGAACGCCGTGCTCAAAGCGAATTCCGGGACACACGACCCGCGCGCCAGGATCATTCTTGATGCGCTTATCCGGCATGCGCACGCCTTCGCGTCAGAGGTCCAACTGACCTATGAGGAACTCCACCATGGCCTGGACTTCATGGTCCGCATCGGCCAGGCCACCGGACCGAAAAAGCACGAGGGCATCTTGCTGGCGGATATTCTCGGACTTGCCACACTGGTGCTTCTGATGGATGCCAAGGCCGTGCTTGCAGCGGGCGGCACCGAACCCGCGCTAATCGGCCCGTTCTGGCGCGCGAACCAGCCGGTTCGCGCCAACGGCGCGCACATCGCAACCCCGGACACCACGGGCGATCCGCTGTTCGTCCAGGGACGCGTCGTGTCGATCGACGGCACGCCGATCGCCGGCGCGCGCGTCGAGACGTGGCAGGCGGCGCCAAGCGGCCTGTACGAGAACCAGGACGAACACCAGGAGGACATGAACCTGCGTGCCGCGTTCGAGACCGATGCCGACGGGCGCTTCTGGTTCGAGAGCGTGCGGCCCTCAGGCTATGGCGTCCCGATCGACGGCCCCTGCGGCGACCTCCTGGCCCTGCAGAACCGCGACCACATGCGCCCGGCCCATCTTCACTTCATCGCCATCGCACCAGGGCACAAGGTGCTGACCACGCAGATCTTCGATGCCCTGGATCCCTTTGCCTTCAGCGACGCGGCGTTTGGCGCCGTCGGCTCGCTGCTGCGCGATTTTGAGCCGGTCGATGGCGGCGGCTTCCGTCTCGATGTCGAACTGAAACTCGAACCGGGGGAGACACGCCTGCCCAAGCCGCCCTTGCCCTGAACTGCTTTCGACTCACGGAGATGTTGAACCTGCCCGCCCGGCGCCCTGCGACTTGGCGCCAAAGCCGCGGACCCTGACGTGCTCGCTCCGTAGTTCATTCAGGTCACGCGACCGCCAGCATTGGATGTCCACGCAATCGTGGCAGTGCTGGCGGTCGCCAGTCCGGCGCCATGCGCGGACGCGGCGGTCCGACCCGGCTTGTTCTTCCGGCGTCATGACCAAACGGCATCGTTCGATGCCGTCTGGCAAGAACCCCTGCCGACTCAGGGCACCAGCACGAAACGCTGGCGCGCGCCCCTGGCCTGCGCGGCCCACACTTGCCCGACATCCTCCAGCGGCGCGGTGACGATATCGATTTCCATGCGCCCTGCCGCGGTATGCCGGCATAGCTCGGCATAGGCCTGCGCCTGGACCTCGACGGGCGCGTGGTAGTAGGCAAAGCCCATGATGTCGAAGCACGCCTTGCGCGCCGCGGCGCCGGCAAAGGCAATGGTGGGCGCCACCGTGGTGCCGATATGGACCAGCCGCCCGCCGTGGCCAAGCGCCAGCAGCGCGGCCTCTGCCGGCGCGCCGCACAGGTAATCCAGCACGATGTCGACGTTGCCGTCGGCCGCGTTGCGGTAGGCATCCAGCAGGTCGCCGGGCTGGTCGAGCGGCACCACCGCATCCGCGCCAAGCCGGCGTGCGCGCTGCAGCGCCTGCACATTACGCCCTGCCGCGATCACGCGCCCGGCACCCAGCAGCTTTGCCGCGGCCACCGCCAGCAATCCCGAGATACCGGTCGCGCCGAGCACGAGCACGGTCTCGCCCGGCTGCATGCGCGCCCGCCACGACAGCGGCAGCCATGCCGCCAGGCCGGCGTTGCCGAGCGCGGCGGCGCGCTCGTCATCGATGCCGTCCGGCACCGGGAAGGTCAGCGCCGGATCCACCAGCGCGCGCTGCGCCATCGAGCCGAACGGCGCGACCGGTGCGTTGACGTTGAAGTAGACCCGTTGTCCATCCGCAAGCCGCCCCACGCCCTCGCGCCCGACGACAAAGCTGCCCGCCGCCGGCTTGATGTAGTGCCGGCCCTCGGCAATGGCCATGTCCAGCCGCGACAGCGCCGCGGCGCCTACGTCGACCACCACCTGCCCGCCGGCCGGGGTGGGATCGTCAAACTCCTGGTACACCGGCGCCCTGCCGGCGAGCGAAACCGCTCCTTTCATGTGCCTCTCCTTGTCCTTGATGTCCTTCTGGTCCGGGTCGATCTGCGACTTGGCACCGCCTTGTCAGCAGATTACAATGCAATCGATTGCACGACAAACGCGAAGCTGGCCGGCATCGAGGCCGATTCTAGAAACGGCCGCGGCCCGGCGTCCAATCCACTTTTTGGCGGCATCCCGATAACCAGAAGGTATGGCGAGCAGCCTGCCGCACATGGCACGACAGCGATGAGCAAACCCACCATCAAGCAGATCGCCGAGGCATTGGACGTCCATCCTTCGACCGTGTCGCGCGTGCTCAACCCCGAGACCCGCCACCGCATCGGCGACGAACTGGTAGCGCGCGTGCTCAAGGCGGCACAGGACCTGCACTACTCGCCCAACCGCATCGCGGCGGCACTGCGCACGCGGCGCTCAGGCACCATCGGCGTGGTGGTGCCTGACATCGGCAGCCCGGTGTTCCCGCCGATCGTGCTGGGCATCGAGAACGCCCTGTCCCGGCATCGCTATATTCCGATCGTGGCCAATGCCGGCGGCGACAAGGCGCGCCAGACCTTTATCGTCGACCAGCTGCTGGCGCGCCAGGTGGACGGCCTGATCCTGGCCACCGCCGAGCACAATGACCCCGTGGTGGCGCATTGCCTGGCGCAGGGCGTGCCCATTGTGATGGTCAACCGCAGCGACGATGCGGGGCGCGTGTCGAGCGTGGTCGGCGACAACCGCCAGGCGATGGCGCTGGCCGTCGGCCACCTGCATGCGCTGGGCCACCGCCGCATCGGGCATGTTGCCGGGCCATCCAGCCTGTCGACCGGGCATGAACGCGAGGCGGGCTTCCTGCAGGCAGTGGCGGACCTGGGCCTGTCTGCGTCCCAATGCCCGGTGGTGCGTGCGCCGGCCTATACCGAAGAGGCCGGCCAGGCCGCGTGCGCGCAGCTGCTGTCGCGGCGGCAGCGCATCACCGCGGTCGTGGCCGCCAATGATTTCCTTGCGCTCGGCTGCTATACGGCCGTGCGCGCGGCGGGCGGCAGCTGCCCGTCGGACCTGTCCGTGGTCGGCCACAACGACATGCTGCTGATGCACGCGGTGTCGCCGGCACTGACCACCATCCGCGTGCCGTTCTACGAGATGGGCACGCGCGCGGCGGCGCTGATGCTGGGCGCGCTCGACGGCAGCATCGCCACCACGGCGCGGACCCTGCTGACCCCCGAGCTGGTGGTGCGGGCATCAACCCGGCCCCTGTAAGGCGGCGCCATATGACTCCGCATTTTTTGTGCTCCATCGTGCAATCGATTGCACGATACGGCGAATACCCTGAGGCATGACCATGGATCTCCGACAGCTTCGCTATTTCAAGGTGCTGGCCACGCTGCAGCACTTCGGCCGCGCCTCGGCTGCGCTGCATATCGCACAGCCCGCGCTGAGCCGGCAGATCCGGCTGCTCGAGGAAGAGCTGGGCGTGCGGCTGCTGGAACGCCACGTGCGCGGCGCCACGCCCACGCCGGAAGGGCTGGTGTTGCTGGACCGCGCGTCCTTCCTGCTGCGCTATGCCGACCAGGTCAAGGTCGACATCGCCGACCTGGCGGCCTCGCCGCGCGGGCTGGTGGCGCTGGGACTGACCCCGGCACTGGCGCCGCTGCTGTTCATCCCGCTGGCCGAGGCGCTGCGCCAGCGCTATCCGGAAATCCGGCTGCGGCTGGTCGAGAACTTTGCGCCCGCACTACAGGATGCGTTGCTGCAAGGCACGCTCGACGTCGGGCTGCTGAGCGGGCCGGTGTCGAGCCCCGGGGTCTCGGTGGTGCCGCTGGTTGCCGAAAGCCTGTGCGCGATCGGCCCCTGGGGCGATGCGTCGCTGGGGGATGGGCCTGTGGACATTGAACAGCTGCAGGGCCTGCCTCTGATCCTGACCGGAGTGTCCAAGTCAGGCGTGCGCCTGGCGCTGGAAGCGCTGGCGGCGCGCCAGGGGGTGGAGCTGCAAGTCACGATGGAGGTCGAATCGATCGAGGTGGCCCGGCGCCTGGTGGTGCGCGGGTTCGGCTGGACCGTGCACTTTGCCGCAGCGATACGCGACGAGCTGCAGGCGCAGCGTCTGCAGGCCTTGCCGATTCGTGGGCTGGAGTTGCATCGGATGATCGGCAATGCGGCCGCGCGGCCGCCGTCGCGGGCGACGCTGGCTGTGATGGAAACGCTCAGGGATGTTGCCAGAGAATTGGCGGTTGATGGGAACTGGCCTAATAGTCGGCTGTTGGGGGAGACCTTGGATAGTTAGTGGAGGCGCTTGGCGGGCGCGGCTGTGGGCAATCCACCTCGTCATGCAGACGCGCTACGGCGCTTGTTTTTGGGGAACCCGTGGCCACCACGCCATTGTGGTCGGTCATATCGCCAACCGTGATGATGCGGCGGGGGCTTATGTGCTGGCCTCGCCCATCCACGTCCAGACAACCAGCGCTTCGTCGGACGGCAAAAGCCCGAAGCGGATCATCGGCATCCCTTTTTGCCGCAGGATGCCGGACTTGCTGGCCACCCAATCCGCCTGAGGGTGTCCGGGCGGAAGCGAGGCGCGCCAGATGCCGGACAGAGGTGTGGTTTCGCCTGAGCGCACCGTGACCGGATCGCCGCTCTGCGTCGGCGGTGCGTTCACGCGGAAACGCACACCATCCAGCAGCCTGTCCCAGAGGGACACGGCTTCCTCGTCCGTCAGCGATGCCTGATCCGCAGCGCCGATGCGATTGGCCGCCACCTTCGTGTACATCTTGGCGCCGATCACCGCTGGATGCAGCGTCGTACGCTCCCTGCCAACAGCTTCCCACTCGAAGTCATGTGTGCCATCCGCACGGCGGACCAGCGATTCTTCCCCTTGCCAGACGCCGACCGTGCGCTTGCCCTCGCGCAGGGTCGTCAATTTCGGGTAGCGGCTACCCAGATACTTCCTTTGCTCGGCAATCGAAGTCAGCAGACCAGGTTCGCCGTCCACGCTGGCCAGCTTGTTGGAGTCCACGGAAAAGCTCACATCGGGCAGGCTGGGCAGCCGAATGCCTGCGCCAAAGATTTCCTGATAGCTGCCGGACGCGTCCGCGACGAAGCCGTGGTCGATGCAGACGCCGGGGGCCGTGGGAATGTCTGCGTTGTCGCGTGCTCGGATGCCACGCACCAGGGGGGCAAGTTCCTCGCCACCATAGAACCATTCCAATAGATTCTGCCCAGATACAACAAACGTATGTTTTCGCTCATTGCCATAGCTCTTTGCACTATCGCTGGGGAAATACCTGACCTCGATGGCCTTACTTGATGATCCCGCCCCAAAATAGGTAACCTCGGCTGTCTTATCTGCCGAAAGCACTTTAGCGCGATAGGCTTCCGCCACCTGCTTCAGCAGGCCAGCCGCGCCGACATTTGTCACGATTTTTCCCGGAAACTCCCGGAATCCCCACAGCATCTCGGCTTCGACCGGGACTTCCATCACATAGCGGCCAAAGCACACCGGTTTGGTCTTGGCGAAAAGGGTCTGCAGGCGCGGCGACAGCGCAACGGGTTCCGACATCTTGTTCTCCGGATACGCAAACGATTGGCAGCCCGCGAGCAGCAGGCCAGCCAAGACCTTGGTGAAGCCGCGGCGGGTCATTGGCCCCACCATGTCTCAGTGTTGGCAATCCTGATGATCGAATACAGCGCGCTCGCCAGCACCTGGTCATTCTGATAGCTGCCCTGATGCTCGTAGCCAGTCTGCCGGAATAGCGTACCGCGCACGGCTTCGGCGGACGCCTTGGCAGGCACCGTCTGGTCACCTGCGTCTACCGGCGGCTCCAGCCGTAAGGTGAGCGGCTGGTTGCTTCTGGTACGCACCACGATGCGGCCCTCGGCATCCTCGCTTTCGAACGTCCACGTAAGCGGGTCGCCATGCGGTGCCAGATCGGTGATGTCCACCCGCCAGGTTACGCTGCCGTAGGATTTCTGCGAACTGTCTTCGCCGTAGCTCGCATAGGTCGTGGGGTGATACAGGTCCTTGATGTTCTTGTGGAATTTCTGAGCATCCGCAATCCTTTCCAGTGAAAACTTGTATGGGTCTAAACCTTCATACTTCTTGCCCGCCGGATTGATCCAATCCGGATTCAGCAGCCGCCACCAAGCCTGAGGATTGCGCGTGTAGATGTCGTAGACCGGATCGCCCACCGCCATCGGCGGCGCAGGCTTGTCCACGCCCAGCTTCTGATGCAAGTCCAGATCGCTCAGATACGCCTTCAAGGATGCATCCGAGGTAATCGGCAGCGCCATGGCCTGCCGGTAGTCGCCGGTCTGCAGACGCAACCATCCTCGCGGATAGGAGGCGGTCGGCAGCAACTCCAGCGGCCCCGAGGCATTGGCAAAGACCGCCGTCACTTCCTTGCCCGTTCTGCCCATGACATTGCGGGCAATGTTCCCAACCAGATTGTCCTGCACGTCGGACCCTGTGCGCACGCGCTTGTAGGCGGCCCCGGCCCCGAGCGCAGGCTGGACGCTATGGTAGACGCCGAGAATCTTGTCCTGCGCGTTGCCGTAGTCCGGATGCAGCAGTGCGCGAGCCACCAGGCCACCCATCGAGTGCGTGACCACGATCACCTTTTTGCACTGCCGCCCGTTGGCCGTGTACATCCCGATGATTTCGTCGATGCGCCTGGCCAGCTTCTTTGCAGACGTGCCATTGCTTTCCAGCCAGTTGTAGCCCATCGCGTAGACCGGATACCAGCAGTTCGCCACGCGCAGGACATCGGCCTCGGTCAGCGCATCGCCGGCGCCACCCCAATAGGCGGGGGTGACGCCCAGCACTTCCACCTTCCAGCCCTTCTTCCAGGTCGGCGAGAGTTCCCCGGCCACCAGCATGTCGTTCAGGTGAGCCTCCATGAGCTTGATCACCTCGCCGTAGGTCTCGAACATGACTTCGCTCCAGCCGCGCCAGCGCGCCTTCTGCGCGGCGGTGGCCTCGTGCTTGCCGCGCCTGGCCTTCCACTGCTCGGCGGCAGGCGGCAGTGGCGCACTCATCAGCAAGCCGATATCGGGCAGCCCATCGGGGACGTTGCCGTGCCGCTTGTCCGAATTGACCGTCTCTTTGCCGGTCATGTCGAACCTTCCGGCGTCCTCGGTGATCTCGTAACGGTCCGGATTGCCGCAAGACACCCGTGTTGCACGCGAAGCGCCTTCTGCGGAGCGAAGGCGATGTTATCCGCAAGAAATGCTTTTCAAGTACTAGTGATGGCAATCTCTATCGGAAGACCGGCAAATTTAGACAGTTCATAGCCACCATGCAGCGCATTCCGCTGCCGCCTGCAGACCTGTCTGCCTGGGTACGACACCCGACCGCATGGCGCCAAGCCAGTCAGCCCACTAGAAGACGTGCTTGATCCCCACCATCGTCCCAAACTGCGACCCACCCGGCCTGGGGTTGGACCCCGCCGCCCCGGCACTGACTGACTGGGCAAGCTGCCCACCGTTATCGATGAATCCAGCCGTGGCATAGACCGAAGTCCGCTTGGAAAACGCATAGGCACCACGCAGCGCATACAGCATGGCCTTGTTGGCGCTGTCATGGAACTTGAGGTAATAGACCTGCCCGGCCAGCGTGAAGGCCGGCGTGATGTCGTAGGCGATGCCGCCATACCAGAGCTCGCTGCGCGGCGTCGCGCTGCCTTCGTTGTCGCGGCGGATCACGCCCACGCCCAGCTTGGCGCGCGACAGCATTACATAGCCGCTCAGCGACAGGCGGTCATCGGTCAGCGACTTGTTGCCAAGCCCGCCGAACGCGCCCGGCCCGCCGCGCAGCGAGTCATAGGCAGCGGTGACGCCCCAGCCCTTGTGCTCATACTGGATCAGTGCCGACCATTCCCGGCAGGCAGACTTGCTGGCAGGATTCTCGCCCGCGCAATTGGTGCCGGCCGGGCTGGGGCCGGCATTGACCGCATCGCGCCCGAAGCTGTAGGTGGCGCCGACGGTCAGGCCGCCGAAGGTGCCCTTGTAGGCCAGCGCGTTGTCGGCACGCGTATTCGGCAGGTAGCTGTCGAGCGACGCCGCGCCGTACACGTTGGGGCCGAGGATGTCCGAGTCCAGGTTGGCCCAGAACAGCATGGTGTACTGCCGCCCCAGCGACAGCTGGCCCCACTTGCCGCTCAGCCCCACCAGCGCCTGCCGCCCGAACAGCCGTCCGCCCTGGTTGGCACCGCCGGTATCGGGGGCGAAGCCGGACTCCAGCACGAACACGCTCTTGAGCCCGCCGCCCAGGTCCTCGGTGCCGCGCAGGCCCCAGCGCGACGGCACGGTGCCGGTGAGGGTCGGCATGCGCACCAGGCTGTCGCCGCCCGCTCCGACCTTGTTCACGTATTCCACGCCGGTATCGATCACGCCGTACATCGTCACGGACTGCGCCGCGGCCAGCGTCGGGCCAAGCGCAAGCAGCGCGGCCCCCATGGTTCCGATCTTCATTGCTGTCTCCTCCGTGGGTCTTTCTTGTCGTTGTGGTGGTACGCGGCCGCCGCCCTATGCAGCCGTGGTGGTGTAGCGCTGGTGAATGTTGTTGAGGCTCCGGTAGGCACCGGCAAACTCACGCAGCTCCAGCGACAAGGCCAGGTAGCGGCGCCGGTATGGCTCGGCGAAATGCGCGGTCAAGGTATCGAACAAGGCGCTGACGGTGCGGTCGAGCACGTCCTGCGAGCGCCCCGCCGCGACCGCCAGCGTCACGTGCACGAAGGCATCGTCGCTGCTGCCGTCGGCCATGCGGTAGGACTCCAGGCATAGCGCGCGCGCACGGATGCCGCCCAGCGGAAACGCGCCGTCCTGCGCGATCAGGACCGCGCTCAGTCCGGCCAGCAAGGCATCGATACGCGCAACCGGCGCAAGGTTGCGGGTGTATTCGACGATCAGGTGCGGCATGCGTGTTCCCTCCACTGCGCTTGCGGCGCCGCTGGCTAGCGCGCCTTGCGTGCGGCAAAGCCGTCGTCGGCATGGACCACCTTGCCGTCGACCATCGTCAGCACCGAACGGATGCGGTGGATGTCTTCAACGGGGACGGTCAGGTAGGGCTTGTCGAGCACCGCCAGGTCGGCCAGCTTGCCGGCCTCCAGCGTGCCGCGCGAATCCTCGTCGAATGAAATCCACGCCGCGTTGGCGGTGTACAGCCGCAGCGCTTCCAGCCGCGACAGCCGGAAGTCCTCCTTGCGCCTGACTTCCTTGCCGATCGAATAACCGCCGACGTGGAACTCCAGCGCGCGCCAGACGCCGGGGATGCCGATGCGCGTCGCATCCGTTCCGCCCGCCACCTTCAGCCCGTGCTGCAGCGCCAGGCGCACGGGCGGCGCGGCCTCGGCCACATGGTGGTCGTTGGCGTGGCCGATGGCGCCGGCCTCGAAGTACGGCCCCATCTGCACCGTGTAGGAGAGCCCAAGCGCCTTCATGCGCCGGAACGTCTCCGGCTTGCCGGTATTCAGGTGGGCCATGGCCCAGCGCAGCCTGCCCAAATCATGGCGCTTGCCCACTTCCTCGAAGACATCGAGGATCGCGCTGGCGGCGTCGTCGGTATAGGCGTGGATCTCGACCGGATAGCCGCGGCTGGCGGCGAACGTTGCCACCTTGAGCAGTTCCTCGCGGTCCTTCGCCGACGGCTGGAATCCAGGCCCCATCTTCACGCCGTCGTCCATGCCGAACACCAGCATCTCGCCCGGGCCGAGGAAGCGCAGCTTGCCGTCGCCCAGGCGCGGCGGCAGGTAGGCCAGCGTATTGCGGAACCATTCGGCCTCGTTGCCAGCGACCATGGTCGGGATGCGGTAGCCGACCCGCAGCGACAGGCTGTCCTCGCGCCACAACGCGTACAGCGGATCGTAGGCCGGGCCCGGTCCCGCGGTGGGGTCGATCAGCGCGGTGACGCCGAGGCTGTTAAGGCGGCTGAAAAAGGACTGCAGGCTGGCCTTTGCGTCGACCTGGCTCTGCGCCAGGATGCGGCCGAACAGCGCCGACAGCGGCCGGATCGCGCCGAAGATCCGGCCGGTGGGGCGCCCTTCGCTGTCGCGCTCCACGCGGATGCCCGGCGGCAGCGCATCCGGCTGGTCGAGCTTGAGCGCGTCGATCGCCCTGGCGTTGACCAGTGCATAGTCGTACAGGTACTGCACATAGGCCGGATTGTCAGGCAGCAGCGCGGTCAGCTCGGCAGGGGTCGGCGCGCGCTTCTCGGTGAACTGGTCGGGGTGCCAGGAACCGGTCACGGCCACCCATTTGCCGGGGCCGCGCGCCAGCGCGGTCTTGCGCAGCTGCTCCAGCCCCGCGGCCAGGCTGGTGGTCTCGCCTTCGTACCAGTAGGTCTCGAAGGCATAGCTCTGGCCGCCGCGGATGGCGTGGATATGGGTGTCGATCAGGCCGGGGATGACCGTGCGCCCGCCCAGGTCGATCACCTCCGTGCGCGGGCCGGCCAGGCGCCGGATGTCCCGGCTGCTCCCCACCGCGGCAATGCGGTCGCCGCGGATGGCAAGGGCCTGCGCCACTGTGTCCGTGGCGTTCATGGTGAGTACCGTGCCATTGACCAGGATCCGGTCGGCATGCGCGCCGGCTTGCGCCTGCGCTCCCGAAGCCGCCACCAGGCAGCCCACCGCCATGGCATGCGCCAGGGCCCGTGCAATGCAACGCATATCGATGTTCCCTTCGTGCAGGAGAGGTGGCGCCCGGCCCCCCGGGCGCCGTGGCGGCGTTACTGGCCCGGCTGTGCGCCCGAGCGCTTGACGATGGGCTCGAGCTTGGCGATGTCGGCGGCGATCAGCTTGTCGAAGGCAGCCGGCGTCGAGGGCTTGGCCTCGGCGCCTTGCGCAATCAGCTTCTCCTTGGTCGCCGGCGCGCTGAGCGCTTGCTGCATCGCCGTGTTCAGGCGGGCGACGACATCCTTGGGCGTGCCCGCGGGCGCCAGCACGCCGAACCAGGCATCGAAGACATAGCCCGGCACGCCCGCTTCGGCGATGGTGGGCACGTCCGGCAGCGACGGCACCCGCGCCGCCGTGGCCACGCCCAGGATGCGCAGCTTGCCGTCCTTGACGAACTGCAGCGCGGTGATGGACGGCGCGAAGAACATGTCGACGCGCCCGCTCATCACATCGGTGATCGCCGCCGGCGCGCCCTTGTACGGGATATGCCGGGTCTGCACGCCTGCGGTCACGTTGAACAGCTCGCCGCTCAGGTGCGAAGAGCTGCCGCTGCCCGCCGAGCTGTAGGTGACGGAATCCGGCTTGGCGCGCGCAGCCGCGAGCAGGTCCTTGAGCGTGCGGTAGGGGCTGGAGGCGCTGACCACCAGCAGGTAGGGCATGGTTGCCACCGTGGAGATGCCCTTCAGGTCGCGGGTGGTGTCGTACGGCAGCTTGGGATAGAGCGTGGGATTGACTGCATGCCCGGCGGAGGTCAGCAGCAGCGTGTAGCCGTCCGCGGGCGCCTTGGCCACCACCGCGGTGCCGATGGTCCCACCCGCGCCGGGGCGGTTGTCCACCACGATCTGCATGTTCGAGCTGGTGCCGATCTCGGCGCTGACGATGCGTGCGAGCAGGTCGGTGGCGCTGCCGGCAGCAAACGGCACGATCATGCGGATCGGCTTGTCGGGATATGCTTCGGCTTGCGCCGCGCCGTGCAGCAGCGGCAGGCAGAGCGCGGTGGCAAGCGCCGCGCGCAGGATGTTCTGGAATTTCATTGGGGTACTCCTGGAATCGTGGGGGATGGCCTGACGTGCGCCGTGCTCAGAAGACGTGGCGCATGCCCAGCGCAACGGTCTGCGGATCGGCGCCGGCGGAAATGCCCAGCTCATTGATCGCAAAGTCGTAGGTGGCATTCTTCTTGTTGAAGATGCGGCTGTAGAAGCCAAACACCGAGGTGCGCTTGGACAGCGGGTACTCATAGCCCAGGGTGGCCTGGACCGCGCCGGTATCCGCTCCGCTGCGGAAGAAGCCGACAGTCTCGGTGGCGTTGCCACGGCCGTTGCCGGCCACGCCGACGCCGGCGCGCAGGCTGCCTGTCCACAGCTTCTGCACCACCGACGCGTAGTAGGCATCGCGCTTCAGGTCGCCGGTGGCGGTGCGGTAGTGCAGCCGCTCATAGATGGCCGAGACCTTGGTGGTCGGGAACTGGTACGACAGCCCGATCTTCATGCCTTCGTCGTCGCGTCCCGCGGTCTGGTAGTTGTTGTGGCGCTCATAGGCCAACACGACATTGAGCGGGCCGTTGTCATAGGCCCCCGCGAACGACCACAGGCTCGGGTTGCGCGGCACCGTAATGCGCTCTTCGTTGATACCCCAGGTCACGCCGCCGCTGAAGCCGTTCCACTTCGGGCTGCGGTAATGGACACTGTTCTTCTGGCGGCGATCGAAGGCGCTGGTGTCCTGGACATTGTCGGAGGTCGGGGTCGAGCCATTGCCGATCAGCGCCATGTAGCCGGCCGTGGTCGGATAGAACGGATCGTAGGACGAGGTGGCTTCCAGGTAGGGCGTGGTCCAGTTGCCCATGAAAAAGCTGCCAGCTGAGCCGGCCAATCCAATGCGGGTGTTGCGGCTGGCCAGTTGCCCGCTGCCCGTATCCAATGAGATATTGCTCTCGATCTGCCAGATCGCCTTGAGGCTGCCATACAGCGATTCCTCGCCGCGCATGCCGAAGACCGAGCGGTTGTTGGTCAGCCGGCCGGTGCCGCCCAGCTTGGTGCCGTCGGACGCCGTCGACGCATCGGAATACTCCATCGATGTATTCAGCCGGCCATAGAGCGTGACGTTGCTCTGTGCGAAAGCGCCGGTGCAGCAGGCCGCAAGCGCCGCAAAGGCAGCGCCCGCAAGGGGGTTCTTCATGTTGTCTCCAGTGTCTTGCGCCTGTCCGAACCGATACGGGGATGCCTGCCCCGCCCTGTGCACGAAACTGCGGGCAACAACGACCCCTGCCCCATTTACGGCATCAGCATCTGGTGGATTCTTGGTGGCGCTCTTTTAGTGCGGCGGATTTACGCGACCATTCAGCGTGAGGGGATTCTAGAAATGGCGAATCACAGCGTCCATTCGCATTTTCTTTTCGTCACCATACCGATTTGTTATTGGAATACCGGGCCCGCGCCACGCCTTGCCAGTGCCGCAAAAGCCGACGCTGTCGGGCTTGAGCATAGGTACTTGGGGACGTGCCTGGTAGCGGGTGTGGCTGTACCACTGCGTTCCAGGCATAGGACGCTGGACGCCGGAAGCCGTGCGCTATGCCGCGCACTCCCTGGCGCGGCCGCAGGCACGCATGACCGCTCGTCGCGCTCAATAGCTTGTGGATGTGCCGCATGGCGCCCGCCGCATCAGAACGTATAGCCGAGCGCCAGGTAGAGAAAGCGCGTGTTGTGTCCGCCAACGGCCTTCAGCGTGCGGCTCTCGTCCACGTACACGGCGCCGCCATTGACCAGCACATGCCGGCTCGCCTGCCATGCAACATCCACGGAGAGCTGGCTGCTGCTGTACTGGCCGGAGCGGCCCGCGGTGCCGGGAACCGGGATGCCCGCCGAGGTGTAGACCGCGTCGTGCGTGGTTGCCCGCCAGATGAAGTCACAGGCGAAGGTCAGCTTGATGCCGGCCGCGGGGATCAGCGTCAGCGACGGCTGGATATCCAGCACGTTGGAGGCGCCGATCAGGCCGGCCTGGTTGAAGTAGGCCAGCTTGGGAAACAAGCCGTTGTAGGTGCCGATGGTGCCGTCGTGCGGATTGCGGTCACCGCTGCCTATGGTCGCCTTGATGCCTGCGCGCGGGTGCCAGGCCGAAGCTGCAAAGGTGTACCCGGTATCGGTCGAAAGGCCCCATGCGCGGATCTGCTGCGAGGCCAGGCTGCCGAACTGGAACAGCGCCTCCCAGTCCCAGTCCCAGCGTCCATGACGGCCGGACAGGCGGCCGCCGAGTGAATGCCGCCGCTCCGCGCCGCTGCCATCGCTGAACAGCGCGCGGTCATTCTCGAAGCCGAGGTAGTAGAGATCGGCGGAGGTTGCCGGCAGGACAGCCGCCGGCATCGTCGCATAGACACCCCAGAAGCCCTGTGCCTGGTTGGGCCGGTCGTCGAAACTGCCGTCCTTGAGCAGCACGGGACGCGTGGCGAAGGCATCCACCCGCGCGCTGCCCAGGCTTGAGCCGAGCCTCACTCCGTCGAAGGCGCGCCGCACATTGGGGGCATCGCGGATCGAAACCAGGCGCTGCGCGCCGAACGCCATTTCCTGCCGGCCCACGCGCACCAGCAGCGGGTCCTGCGCGGGCGCCGGGAGCGGCACGCGCAGGTCGACGAATGCCTGCTGCACATCGAGCTGGTCGACATAGGGCGGCGTGGTGACGTCCTTGCCCATGGCCAGCTGGTTGCCCAGCTGCACGAACGCGCGCAGGGATTCACCGGCATGCAGGTCGGCATGCAGCAGCGCGCGGTGCATCAGGTAGCCATCGCCACGCGGACCCGGCACGCCGAAATTGCTGGCCGAGTAGTCCTCAAAGCGCTCGCGGATCTCTGCGCCGAAGCTCGCGAACCAGCCAGGACTGCCGAGCGGCACATACTTGGCCGGATCCCAGAAACCCGTGCGCATGGCCGGATCGCGCAGGTAGCGATAGTCCTCGTCATAGCGCAACAGCTTGAACGGGGGCGGCACGCCCGGCGGGGACGGCAGCGGCTGCGCGCTGGCGCCGCCGACGGCGGCGAGCAGCAGGAGTGCGACGGGCAGGGCTGCCCAGGGACGGCGCGCACCGGCGGGGCTGCAAGGGGAACATGCCTTCCATCGGGCCATCGGGCACCTGGCTGCGGGAAATGGCCGGCATACGAAGTACACGATGGCACGGAGCGCACGGGTGCGCACCGAATGCCGGCGGCCGGATACGGACCAATATGGACGATCCCGCAGGCAGATTCAAACCCGATCCCGCCCCATGCGCGCCCAAAAACAAGAAAGGGCCGGATGGCCCTTTCTTGCTGCAAGCATGATCCGCGGATCAGCCAGCGAAATTCTTGCCGGCGAAGTCCCAGTTCACGACATTCCAGAATGCCTCGACGTACTTCGGGCGGGCATTGCGGTAGTCGATGTAGTAGGCGTGTTCCCACACGTCGCAGGTCAGCAGCGCCTTGGCGTCGGTGGTCAGCGGGGTGGCGGCGTTGGAGGTGGACACCAGGTCCAGCGAGCCGTCGGCCTTCTTGACCAGCCAGGCCCAGCCCGAACCGAAGGTGCCCACGGCGGTCTTGGTGAACTCTTCCTTGAACTTGTCGAACGAGCCCCACTTGGCGTTGATGGCATCAGCCAGCGCGCCGGCCGGCTGGCCGCCGCCGTTGGGCTTCATCGAATCCCAGTAGAAGGTGTGGTTCCACACCTGGGCAGCGTTGTTGAAGATGCCGCCCGACGACTTCTTGACGATCTCTTCCAGGGTCGAGTTCTCGAACTCGGTGCCCTTGATGAGGTTGTTCAGGTTGGTGACGTAGGTCTGGTGGTGCTTGTCATGATGGAACTCCAGCGTCTCCTTGGAGATATGCGGAGCCAGGGCATCATGCGCGTACGGGAGCGGGGGGAGCTTGTGTTCCATTGTTCTGTCTCTGTGGGTTGGGGTTGTGGGTCCGGAATTGCCGATTGTAGGGGACTTGCAAGACCCGCGCAAACCGCGGGACAAAGCCCCCTGCTCCGATGTTAGTTTGTCCTGGCAGGGGTTTCCGGGGGGATTTTCGCCCGGATTGCCTGAGCGTTTCGCGCCCGCCGCGGCATCGCGAATGGGAGGCGTTCCCGGGCCGCGCAGGCGCTCAGAAATCCGGCAGCTTGGCCTGCACGCCGGCAATCGACAGGTCGGCCACGCCCTCGGCCAGGTGCGCTTCGAGCACGCTGCCGGCGCGGATCTCGGCGGGCGATCGCAGCGCGCGTCCGCGCTGGTCCAGCAGCACCGCATAGCCGCGTTCCAGCGTGCGCTGAGGCGCCAGCAACTCGAGCGCGCCGGCGCTGCGCGCCAGGCGCTGGCCGGCGCGCTCGTGCTGGCGCACGGCGGCGGCCTGCAGGCGTTGCCACAGGCGGGCCACGTCGGCATGGGCGGCGCTGGCATCGGGACGGCACGCGCTCCAGCGCATCGCCAGCAATTGCTGGCGGTGGCGCTGCGACACCACCGTGTCGCGCAATGCCGAGCGCAAGTGTCGCGCCAGATTGTCGACGCGCGCGCGCCGCTCCTGCAGCTGCGCCTGCGGGCTGCGCACGCGCCGCGCCAGCCAGTCCAGGTGCTGCGCGCGCAGGTCCAGTCCGCGTCGCATGCACTGCGTGAGCGCGTCGCGCGCACGCATCGCCTGTGCCAGCAGGTGCGCGCGATCCGGGCTGACCAGCTCGGCCGCGCCGGTCGGCGTGGGCGCACGCACATCGGCGACAAAGTCGGCGATGGTGAAGTCGGTTTCGTGGCCCACGCCGGAGATGACCGGCAGCGCGCAGCGCGCAATCGCCTGCGCCACCACCTCTTCGTTGAACGACCACAGGTCTTCGATGCTGCCCCCGCCGCGGCACAGGATCAGCACGTCGCACTCGCGCCGCGCGCTGGCCGCATCGAGCATGTCGGCGATCTTCTGCGCCGCGCCCGCGCCCTGCACCGGTACCGGATAGATCAGCACCGGCACATGCGGCGCGCGCCGGCGCAAGGTGGTCAGCACATCGCGCAGCGCCGCCGCCTGCAGCGAGGTGACCACGCCGATGGTGCGCGGATGCGCCGGCACCGGGCGCTTGCGCTCCGGCGCGAACAGGCCTGCCTGCGCCAGCTTTTCCTTCAGGCGCAGGAAGGCTTCGTACAGGTTGCCCAGCCCGGCCCGGCGCATTGCCTCCACGCCCAGCTGCACCTCGCCACGCGCCTCGTACATGGTGACCACGGCGCGCACCTCTACCGCCTCGCCCTCGCGCGGCTGGAAGTCGACATGCTGGTTGCGCCCGCGGAACATCACGCAGCGGATCTGCGCGCGTGCATCCTTGAGCGAGAAATACCAATGCCCGCTGGCGGCGCGCGTGAAATTGGAAACCTCGCCGCGCACCCAGGCCAGCGGAAAACTGCGTTCGAGCAGCCTGGCGATTGTGTGGTTCAGCTCACCGACAGGGATGACGTCGCGGCCGCTGCGCAGCGTGGTGGAGGAAGGGTCACGCGAAAAATTCGGCAAGTCTGGCAGGCGCACTGGTGGCAAGCGGCGTGAATGGGACATGTCCACAGCATAACCTCTATGTCAAGGGGGTAGGGCTGATGCCGGCGGCCTGCCCCGAAAGGCGCATGGGTTCGTGCAACCCTTTGATTCTTATGAGCTTTACGCGTAAAACAAAAATTAGGCAATATAACCAATTCTCTTTTGCATCAATCACTTACAAAGCGCCCGGCAGGCTTGTTCACAAAGTTATCCACAGCTTCTCTGGATAAAACGGGCCGTAAACCACACTTTTCCAGCGTAAGTGGCCCCAACCCCGCTTGCGGTCCCATGGAAAGCGACCAACCCGGCGCGTGGCGTATCGGAGCATTGCCGGCCGTCCGCGGCGCAGCGTCCATGCTGCATTTGCACAATTTCTGGGCAGGACCCTGGGAGGCTATAAAAATCAATGGGTTAACCCGCTTCTCCCGGATTTGTCCACAGGCCGTCCACAATGCTCTCCCTGCGGAATGTGGAAAAACCCGATTTCTGTCCTGCCTGCTGCCCCATCGACCGAGCGCAGCGCTGATACACCCGTTTGCCTGTTTTTTAAGCAACCCATGGTGCTGCCTTATAAATCAATAACTTAGATGACCTCTCAGGCAGCTTTCCACAAGCGCTCCACAATCCTGTCCCGGCGCTGTGTGGAAAGCCGCACTGGACGGTGCGCCAGCACACCGACGCGCCTCGTCAGGTTGTGGAAATCGGTGCCTGGCGGCGTGCACCATGCGCCGCAGGGCTTGCGGCAGGCATTTGCACAAAAATTAGGCAGGAACATCTTTACCCTTATGGATCAATGTGTTAGCACGCTTGTCAGGCGGCTTTCCACAATCGATCCACAACACTGTCCCGCTTTGCTGTGGAAATGGACCGGCACGAGCGATGCGTGGCCGAGACAGCGCCGGGTGCCGTCTTGCCGTGCGACAGGGCGCAGGTTAGAGTGGCGCCTGATTTTTCAGAGCAATGCCGGAGCGCGCGCCGCCAGCGGCCAGACGCGCATCAAGGCATGCCGTCCAGGTGGTTTGGGGTTTTGTTATTCGGTTGTCGATCCCGGGGGTCCAATTGTTTTCCATCATTCAAGCGGCCGGCTGGCCGATCTGGCCGCTGTTGCTCGCCTCGGTCATCGCGCTGGCGCTGATCGTCGAACGTTTTCTTACCCTCAAGCGCAGCAAGGTCCTGCCCGCCAGGCTCTATGAAGAGGCGCTGGCGGCCGCGCAGCAGCGCCGCGCCACGCCGGAAGTGGTCAACACGCTTGAGCAGAACTCGCCGCTGGGCCGGGTGCTGGCCGCCGGGCTGCGCCACGTGGTGCTGCAGCCGCACACCTCGCGCGATGCCGCCAAGGACGTGGTAGAGGAAGCCGGCCGCGTGGTCGCGCATGAGCTCGAGCGCTACCTGAACGCGCTCGGCACGATCGCCTCGGTGGCGCCGCTGATGGGCCTGCTGGGCACGGTGATCGGCATGATCGAGATCTTCGGCAGCCAGGGCGGCACCGGCGCCAGCCCTGAACAGCTGGCACACGGCATCTCGGTGGCGCTGTACAACACCGCCTTCGGCCTGATCGTGGCAATCCCGGCGCTGATCTTCTGGCGCTACTTCCGCCGCCGCGTGGATGACTACGTGGCCGAGCTGGAATTCCGCGCCACGTCGTTCCTCGACGCAATCCTGCCGCAGCGCCGCGCCTGATCGCCGAACGGAACGAACGCCATGCACTTCCGTTCCCGCCAGCGGCGCGAAGAGCCGGAGATCAACCTGATCCCGCTGATCGACGTGCTGCTCGTGATCCTGATCTTCCTGATGATCACGACCACCTACTCGCGCTTTACCGAGCTGCAGATCCAGCTGCCCACCGCCGACGCCGAGCGCTCCCAGCAGCGGCCGCAGGAAATCGTGGTGTCGGTGTCGTCGCGCGGGGTCTACTCGGTCAACAAGCAGGTGATGGAGCAGAAGGACGTCACCAGCCTGGCCGACCAGCTGCGCGCCGCCTCGGGCACCAGTGCCGGCGGCCAGCCGCCGGTGGTGATCGTCAATGCCGACGCGCAGGCCAGCCACCAGGCCGTGATCAACGTGATGGAGGCCGCGCGGCTAGCCGGGCTGTCGCGCCTGACCTTCGCCACGCAGAGCGCGCAGCCGCGCTGACCCCGGGCGCCGTGGCGCATGCGGCCGGCGGGCTTGCCGCATGCGCTGTGCAATGCCCATAATGGTTGAGCCGCCCGCGCCCCCAGGGAGCGAAGCCGCGGGCGCACTACAATCCCATCCCAACCACCGACTCCACCGCCCGCCGCGCCCATGCCCGTTCCCCGACATGCCCTTGCCGACTTCGTGACCGCCCAGTGGCAACGCCGCGGCTGGTTCGCGTGGGTGATGCTGCCGTTCTCGCTGCTGTTCGGGCTGATCGCGCGGGTGCGCCGCCATGGCTACCAGCGCGGCTGGTTCAAGTCGACGCGGCTGCCGATGCCGGTGGTGGTGGTCGGCAACGTGACCGTGGGCGGCACCGGCAAGACGCCGGCGGTGATCGCGCTGGCACAAGCGCTGACCGAGGCGGGGCTGCGCCCCGGCGTGGTGTCGCGCGGCTACGGCGTGGAACTCAAGCACCCGCGCCGCGTGAAGCCGACATCAAAGGCGTCCGACGTAGGCGATGAGCCGCTCCTGATTGCGCGCGCCACCGACGTGCCGGTCTGGGTCTTCCCCGACCGCGCGCTGTGCGCGCAGACCATGCTGGTATCGCACCCGGGCGTCAATGTGCTGCTGCTCGACGATGGCCTGCAGCACTACAAGCTGCAGCGCGACTTCGAGATCGTGATGTTCGACTCGCGCATGGGCGGCAACGGCCTGCTGCTGCCGGCCGGCCCGCTGCGCGAGCCGCTTTCGCGCCCGCGCGACGCGACCCTGATCAATGACCCCAACTTCCGCGCCACGGCCGACCGCCCCGGCATGTACGGCATGCGGCTGGAGCTGGACGATGCCTGGCAGCTGGCCGACCCCACCATGGCGCGGCCGGTCAGCGCCTTTGCCGGCCGGCGCGTGCTGGCCGCGGCCGGCATCGGCAACCCCGAGCGCTTCTTCGCCAGCCTGCGCGGCGCGGGCCTGACACCGAAGACGCTGCCGCTGCCGGATCACTATGATTTTGTCGCCGACCCGTTCGCTGACAATCCCGACGCGCTCGACGCCGACGTGATCCTGATCACCGAGAAGGATGCCGTAAAATGCGAGCGCTTCGACGACCCGCGCATCTGGGTCGTCCCCACCAGGCCCGTGATCGATGCCGGCCTGATCGAAAAAATCCGCCGCGCCGTGCTGGCGCAAATCAAACCCGCGCCGACCGCGCCGGCAACCACGCCCGGCGCCGCAGGGCGCAACGAGGAACACCGAGATGGACAACCGGCTGCTTGAAATCCTGGTCTGCCCGCTGTGCAAGGGCAAGCTGGAATACGACCGCGCCGCGCAGGAGCTGATCTGCCACGCCGACAAGCTGGCGTACCCGATCCGCGACGGCATCCCCGTGATGCTGGCCGACGAGGCCCGCCAGTCGGTGCCGGGCCGCGTGGTCAACCCGGACGCCCCCGCCTCCGGCAACTGAGTGCGCGCCATGACCGTCCCGGCGTTCACTGTCGTCATTCCCGCGCGGCTCGCTTCGACGCGCCTGCCTGACAAGCCCCTGGCCGATATCGGCGGGCGCCCGATGATCGTGCGCGTGGCCGAACGCGCGCATGCGTCGTCGGCGCAGCGCACCGTGGTCGCCACCGATGCGCCCGCGGTGGCGCAGGCCTGCGCCGCGCACGGCATCGAAGCCGTGCTGACCCGCGCCGACCACCCTTCCGGCACCGACCGCCTGTCTGAAGTGGCCGCCCAGCTGGGGCTGGCCGACGACGCCATCGTGGTCAATGTGCAGGGCGACGAGCCGCTGATCGAACCGTCGCTGATCGACGAGGTGGCGCTGCACCTGGCGCACCACGCCGACTGCGCCATCGCCACCGCGGCGCATCCGCTGCAGGACATCGCCGAAGTCTTCAATCCCAATGTGGTCAAGGTGGTGTGCGACGCCGCCGGCCGCGCCCTGTATTTCTCGCGCGCGCCGATCCCGTGGGCGCGCGATGCCTGGTCGGGCGTGCCGGCCGTGCCCGCGGCGCTGGCACAGGTGCCGCTGCCCGGCATGCCGGTGCTGCGCCATATCGGGCTGTACGCCTACCGGGCGGGCTTCCTGCGCCGCTTCCCGACGCTGGCGGCGGCGCCGCTGGAGCAGACCGAGGCGCTGGAGCAACTGCGCGCCATGTGGCATGGCGAGCGCATTGCGGTGCTGCAGACCAGCGCCGCGCCGGCCCCCGGGGTCGACACCCCGGCCGACCTGGAACGGGTGCGCGCGCTGTGGGCGCAGTCGATGGCCCAGGAAGGGCCCTGACCCAACCGCGGGAAAGTGACCCGCGCGGGCGCCTGCCCGCTCAGGTTCATACAGCTGCAACCTGAACCAGGGGGCGGATTTCGGGCCGATTTGGCGCCGCCTCATGGCATAATGCTTGCCGATACAGAGCCGCCCGGCCGGCATGCGCAAGCGTGCCGCCGGCCAAGGCTCGGTGGGGAGATAAAGATAGAGCCCGTCCGGTGTGCCGCGCCGCCATCCCCCTGGCAGCCGCCGCCGGCCGTATGCGTGGGTACGCATGAGCAGTGCCCGCGCTGAACGCAGTCAGAACGCATCAGGACCGCAGTAAGTCCTGCGTCAAGTTACGGCGTTACCCTCCTTCTGATCTCCCGCCACACCAGATTAAAAACTCTGAGGACCCGTAAATGCGTTTGATCCTGTTGGGCGCGCCCGGCGCCGGCAAAGGCACGCAAGCCAAGTTCATCTGCGAGAAGTTCGGCATTCCGCAAATCTCCACGGGCGACATGCTGCGCGCCGCGGTAAAGGCCGGCACCCCGCTGGGCGTAGAAGCCAAGAAGGTCATGGACGCGGGCGGACTGGTGTCGGACGACATCATCATCGGCCTGGTGAAAGACCGCCTCAAGGAAGACGACTGCAAGAACGGCTACCTGTTCGACGGCTTCCCGCGCACCATTCCGCAGGCCGAGGCAATGAAGGAAGCGGGCGTGGCAATCGACTACGTGCTGGAAATCGACGTGCCGTTCGACGCCATCATCGAGCGCATGAGCGGCCGCCGCGTGCACGTGGCCTCGGGCCGCACCTACCACGTCAAGTACAACCCGCCCAAGACCGAGGGCGTGGACGACGAGACCGGCGAGGCGCTGATCCAGCGTGACGATGACAAGGAAGAGACGGTCAAGAAGCGTCTTGATGTCTATTCGCAGCAGACGCGTCCGCTGGTGGATTACTACTCGGACTGGGCTGCCAAGGGAGATGCTTCCGCCAAGGTGGCGCCGCCGAAGTACCGCAAGATCCTGGGCGTGGGCAATGTCGATGACATTACCGCGCGGGTGTTCGAAGCGTTGAAGTAATTTTTCGCCTGCTCTGCCTGGTGTTGTGAAAGCGGCCTTTGGGCCGCTTTTGTTTTGGCCGATTGATTCCGAGCCCGCCTAGCAATCCCACCC